>SPBY01000016.1 GCA_004525825.1 Bacteroidia bacterium | reverse complement strand
ACCTGCTTTCTCAGCAGCAAGTCCGAATTTAGCCTGCAGGAACAGTACCAGGATCGCCATCATGGTGTAGAAACCAAAACGCTCTCCCATGTTCGCAAAGAAGGCCACATAAAGTCCTTTAGGATGTCCTTTTAACATGGAGCTTAGTATTTATGAATATTCTGATTTTTTTAATGGGGACAAATATAGAAATAGTTTTTTCTTAATTTTGATTCAAACAGCAGGTTATGAAAATTTTCAGGGCGGATCAGGTGCAGGAGATTGATGCGTTTACCATTGATCAGGAACCGGTCGCTTCCATCGATCTGATGGAGCGGGCAGCCCTTCGCCTGGCCGGCTGGTATGTGAGGCATTTCCATACGGACCGGAAGGTGGCGATTTTTGCGGGGCCCGGGAACAATGGGGGAGATGCCCTGGCCCTGGCCAGACTGCTGGCAGAAAGTCAGTACCGGGTGGAATGCTACCTCCTGAAGTTTGGGAAGCTCTCCGAAGATTGCCTCCTTAACCTGGAGCGGCTGAAAGCGCAGGGCCTGGTGCTTTTGATGGAGATGGGCGAGAAGGATCCCTTGCCGGAGATTGTTCCGGGTGCTGTGGTGGTGGACGGAATCTTTGGTTCTGGACTGTCCAGGAGGGTGACGGGTTTCCCCGGGAAAGTGATCAAGCACATCAATGCAAGGGCCGAAACCGTGGTGGCCATTGATATACCCTCAGGACTCTTTGGCGAGGATAACAGTGACAATGATTACAGCTGCGTTGTTAAGGCAGATTATACCCTGAGCTTCCAGTTTCCTTTTCTGTCCTTTTTCTTCGACACCAATGATCCCCATGTGGGACGTTGGCGGGTGCATGACATCAAGCTTCATCCTGAAGTCATAGACAGGATGGCTACACCCTATCAAACCATTGAATCCCAATACATCAGATCAGTGTTGCCCTTACGGGGCAAATTTGCACATAAGGGCACTTTTGGACACGCCTTACTCATCTCCGGCTCATATGGAATGATGGGAGCAGCCTTACTTGCCGGGGAGGCAGCGCTGCGTTCCGGTGCCGGACTACTTACCCTCCATGTGCCCAGGTTTGGGTACAACATTATCCAGACAGGATTTCCGGAGGCCCTGGTAAGCCTCGACCAAAGCGATATTCTCTTCAGTGAGCCACCCGACCTGAGCCCTTATACCTCCATAGGTATCGGACCAGGACTGGGCTGCAAGCCTAATTCAGGCAAAGGCTTGAAGATGGTGCTCGATCGGGCCAAGGTGCCCCTGGTGATCGATGCCGACGCACTCAACATACTCGCTCAGCATCCCGAATGGTTCGAACTTCTGCCCGAGGGAAGCATTCTTACCCCTCATCCCAAGGAGTTTGACCGGCTGGCTGGTCCCAGTGAAAATAGTTATCAGCGCCATCTAAAGCAGATGGAGTTTGCCCGTAAATATAGCGTAGTAGTAGTTCTGAAAGGAGCCTACACCGGCATAGCTGCTCCTGATGGCTCTTACTGGTTCAATACCACCGGGAACCCGGGAATGGCTACGGGCGGGAGTGGTGATGTGCTTACGGGCCTGATCTCTGGTCTGCTGGCACAGGGAGCTGCTCCTTTGGGTGCAGCCCTGGCGGGCGTATATATACACGGGGTGACAGGTGACCTGGCGGCGGAAGCGTCCAGTGAAGAGGCACTTATCGCTGGGGATATGCTCCTCTACCTGGGCGATGCTTTCAGGGAGGTGAAAGGTTAAACTTCGTTAAATCGCTCTTTGGAGGCTATTTGCGTCTGGAGGGTGAGAACTAATTTTCTAATATTGTAGCATGGTAAAAAAGATCTTACTTCGGATTTTACTGGCCCTGGGGCTGGTCATTGTGGTGCTAGCCGGGAACCTGGCGCTTTTCAATATTATTGCAACCAGGATTACTGAGGGAACTCCCATTCCGAATCCCCCTCCACCAAACACCGCTTTGCTCGCGATCGATATACAGGGAGGTACCACCGGAAACACCTCGGCCTTGAAGGCTATCAAGGAACAGTCTGAGGAACTGATAAAACGTGTAAACTCCATAGCTGAAGAAATGCATACCCAGGATCATCTGATTGTTTATGTGAGGACAGAAGTGGTGAATCCCTTACTCAATGTCTTGAACAACACCATGGCCAGGGGAACCGAAGGGGCCGAACTGGATCCCAGGTTGGTGATTCAACCCGGCGAGGTGGTGGTGAAACGGAGGAGCGATTCTTTCAGGGGCACCAACCTGGACCAGATCCTGGCAGAACACCAGGTTGGCAAACTTGTGCTGGTGGGTCTCGATGCCTCCGCCTGTGTGAAAAGTACAATTCTGGCTGCACACAACAGGGGCTATAGCATTTCGGTGGTGGAAGAAGCGGTGATCTCTGGTAAAGAGGAGCTTAAGGCAGAGGCTATCCAGGAATTCAGGACTTTGGGCGTGGAGATTGTATCCATGGATTGAATTCCTTGAAATGTTTTTTTGTTAGGCAATGACTGATGTGCTAATTTCGTTCTGAATATGAAGAGCAATCCTATGAAAAAAATCTTTGTTTATATAGCGGTGTTGGTACTTGTGGCAGGATGCGGCAATACCAGTGAAATTACCAAATTACAGGTCACCCCACTGGGCCAGGAGCCAAAGGATACAGAAGCAAAGTTTCTTTATGCCTTGCCGCAGACCGTATTGAAAGTGGAGCTGACAGTCAGGGAAGAGAGAAGTGTAGCCGGACCCTACTGGGAGTATGCCGAAAGATACCTGGGACTAAAGGAAGTGGTGAAGAAGAATTCGAGCCTATGGAGCATTTGGGATGTGGCCGTGGATGTTCACAGCGAAATGGATCCCAGACACTTTTATTCCCTCAATGTGATTGAAGGGAGTTTTGATGGAAGCTCGCTGAATCCCTACCTGCAACAGGGCACTGTGTTACTGGGAACCGAAACCATCCACGAATCGGTAAAAGGGAACGGATTGTTATCCACTCATAATGCCAATTACATCCGATACGAGGACCTGGGGGTAAACAATAATTTTGAGGAACGGACCGAGACCATGTATAAGACCGTCGTCACCGATACCGCATTTGTGCAGGTGCCGATTCAACGCACTGTGGTGGAGCAGAAGTCCTCTTCCACGAAAGCCAAGGAGGCTGCGGATTTTCTACTGGAACTGCGCACCAGGCGCTTTGAAATGCTCACCGGTGAATACGAGGTATTTCCCGATGGTGAAGCCATGGGGGCCTCCTTAAACAAACTGGATCAGATGGAGGCCTCTTACCTCTCCCTGTTTACCGGGAAGACCATCACCAAGATAATGAAACGGACCTGGTTTATCGTGCCTGAGACCGGAGTGAACCTTTCCACGTATTCGCTGGATAAATTTTCAGAGCTGCTGGGATTTCTTCCGGGAGAGCTGATGGAAGGGAAGACCCTGGAGGTGGTTATTGAACCCCTGGGCCTTACCCAAAGGGCAGGGGATTACTTTTCAATCGCTTCTGTCCCGGGAAATGCTCTGGTTTACAGAATTCCCGATGTGGCAGAACTAAAGATCATGCTGGGGGAGGAGGCACTGGCCACCCACCGCATTTCCATCTACCAGTCTGGCCATATGACCACTGGTCCCATACAGTAAGCTTAATTCCCCTTATTCAGGAACTTCTTCCAGGATGGCCACCAGGAAGTCCCAAAATTTTTGCACGGTACCAATCTCCACCTTTTCATCAGGAGAGTGTGGGAAACGGATGGTGGGTCCGAAGGAGATCATGTCAAAGTTGGGATAGACCCCACCCAGCAGACCGCACTCCAGTCCGGCATGGATGGCTTTGATCTCTGGTATTTTCCCGAAATTCTTATTATAGACCTCCTGGCAGGTAAGCAGGATGGGTGAAGCCATGTTGGGTTTCCATCCCGGATAATCCCCACTCAGTTTTACCTCTGCATCGATCAGCTGAAATACAGCTGCAATTTTCCAGGCAGTAGCTTCCTTGGCGCTGTCCACCGAAGAACGCGTGAGATTGTAGGCTTCAAATTTCCCATCCTTCACGCTGGCAATGGCCAGGTTGTTGGAAGTCTCCACCAATCCTTTCATGGACTGACTCATGCGCTGTACTCCATTGGGGCAGGCGAAGATGGCACGAATAAACTTTGCCTGATCGCTTGCTGGAACCACTTTGGATGGCGACGCTGTCTTACTGCAGGTGAAGGAGAGATCCGGCTCCGTATCGGCAAACTCCTTTTGGTAGATCTCCTGGTAAAAACCCACCAGGGATTCAAAGGCAGAGGCATCTGCTGAGGGCACCAGTACCACGGCATGTGATTCACGTGGAATGGCGTTGCGAAGATCCCCTCCAGAGGCTTCAGATAGCCTGATCTTCAAGTCCGATTCGGCCTGCATCAGGAAACGGAACAGTAGCTTGTTGGCATTGGCCCTTCCCAGAGGAATATCCATGCCTGAGTGACCGCCTTTCAGTCCCTGTACATTTACCTGGTAGGCTTGCTGTCCCGAAGGAGCACTTTCCTCAGTATAGTTCTTTAATGCTGAGACATCTATGCCACCTGCACAACCCACATACAACTCTCCTTCATCTTCGGAGTCCATGTTGATCAGGATATCTCCATCCAGGACTCCGGGTTTCAGACCAAAGGCTCCGGTCATACCGGTCTCTTCATCAATGGTGAACAAAGCCTCAACGGGCCCGTGTTTTAGGGTGGTGGACTCCAGCACGGCCATGGCAGCTGCCACCCCAATGCCATTGTCTGCTCCCAGGGTGGTTCCATCGGCTGTGAGCCACTCTCCGTCTATCAGGGTTTCAATGGGATCTTTTTCAAAATCAAAATCCTTGTCGCTGTTTTTCTGGGGGACCATGTCCAGGTGCCCCTGCAAAACCACCCCCTTGCGCTTCTCCATCCCCGGGGTAGCGGGTTTCTTAATGATCACATTGCCCACCTCGTCCACAATGGTCTCCAGTCCGAGGTCTTCCCCGAATTTCTTCATATATGCTATGATTTCAGCTTCCTTCTTGGAAGGCCTGGGAATTTGTGTCAGCGTATAGAAATGTTTCCAAACTTCCTTGGGTGCCAAATCTCTAATAGAACTCATATCTAACGATGTTTAATTATTTACTCTTGTCAATGTTCGGGAGTTGAAGTCCGTAACCCTTCTTTTTGTCCTCTGCCCTGAGGAGCAATGAGAAAACCAATGCAAGGACTCCAAAGCTGGTGAATATCATCATCGGAATGGTGTAATCATAGGTAGCTACTTCAACGCCCCCCTTTATTTCATATCCCGTGATGCAGTACTTTTGAAGCACCCATCCAATCAAAGCAGGCACTCCCATGAGGCCCCAGTTCTGCACCCAGAATATCATGGAGAAAGAGGTTCCCAGGTATTTGTATGGGATAATTTTTGGAACGGATGGCCACATGGCTGAGGGCACCAGGGAGAATCCAATTCCAAGAAGAAGGATAAGGATGACCGCAAGGATTGTATTGTCAAGGAAGGGAATTGAATAGAGCGCATGGACTACAATGAGTATGATCGAACCTATAATCATAATGGTGGCGCCCTTCCCTATTTTATCATAAACGCCTCCAAATAGCGGAGTGAGCAGGATGGCTCCAAAAGGGAGCAAGGCCGGAATGGTGCCAGCAACAGAATCCGCCACATGAAATTTCTGAACCATCAGATCGGATGCAAACTTCAGAAATGGAAAAACAGCAGAGTAAAACAGAACGCAAAGGAAGGCAAGATACCACCAACCCCTGTTGCCAATGATAAACCTGATATCCGACACCTTGAACTTATCCACCTCCTCGACCGTATTATTGGCCTCGTCTGCAGCCAATTGAGAAGCGTCCAGCTTCTTGTCCATAAATGTGTATATGATGAAGGTAATAAGTCCGATGCACAGAAGCACCAGTCCAAGCAGGATAGGTTTGGAAACATGTCCCATTCGTATGGCAATGGGTGCAGAAACACCGATGGCAAGGGCCGTTCCCAGTCTGGCCACAGAGACCTGCATTCCCATGGCAAGTGCCATCTCTTTTCCTTTGAACCACTTGACGATAATCTTGGATACTGTGATTCCGGCTACCTCGACGCCTACACCAAAAATGGCAAAACCCAGTGCAGCCATCAAGACCTGTGCTTTGATATCGAACCACAGGATATGCCAGACCACTCCATCCAGGGTATTCGTGGATACAGCCCAGAATTTCAATGCAGCACCCAGTACCATCACGGAAGCAGCACCCACACCGGTAAGACGAACCCCAATTCTATCAAGGACGATCCCCCCAAGGATTAACATGATCAGGAATACATTGAACCACCCATAGGCACTGGTGAAAATACCGTATTCGGCGCTATTCCAGGTGAGTTGCTGTTCCAGTAAACCTTTGAGAGGAGCCATCACATCGGTAATGTAATAGCCTGCGAGCATTGTAAATGCTACGATGCCCAATGCGGACCATCTTGCTAAAGCAGAATCCCTCAGGCTTTTTCTAATTGCTTCCATCCATTCGTTTTTAGTAAAAAATTAAGCACTAAAAATAGGAAAAAAACCATGGCTAAAAGCGTTTTATAAAACATAGTGAATAAGTTAGCCCCGGTGTTATTCCAGAAATTCTTATTTTCGTAGGCAATGGTACGCTGTTTGATGTAAGGTTTATAAAGCGTATACGACCAAATGCTAATTGAAACAGAAAAATGCTGATATGAAAAAGATACTATATATTCTTGCTCTGATAATACTGGGAACAGGTGCAGCCTCAGCACAGGAAGAGGTTAAATGGTATTCCATTGAAGAAGCTATCCAGCTTGCGAGCCAGGAACCCAGAGTATTATTGATCGATGTCTATACCGACTGGTGCGGATGGTGCAAACGAATGGATGCCAACACCTTTTCTGATCCTGCGGTAGCGGCTGCCATGAACAAACATTTCTATCCTGTCAAGCTGAACGCAGAAGGAAAGGAAGACATCGTCATTGGAGAGAAAACCTATAAATGTGTGGCCAGTGGAAACAGGGGCTACCACGAAATGGCCGCTATTGTAACCAAGGGCAGGTTGTCCTATCCCACCATCTCCTATGTGGATGCCCAGGGAAAAGTATTGCAGGCAGCACCCGGATATAAGACTGCGGAGCAATTCACGGTATATCTTGAGTATTATTCCGGCGAGACCTATAAGAACCAGACTTTTGAAGAGTTTTCATCACAGTACGCAAGCCGGGAAACACCGGTGATTGAGAACCTCTAATACTTCTTCAACATTTGAGACAGTTCATTTCTTAATTCTTCTTTCAGGGACTTTGGTTCAATGATTCTGCCATCTTTTCCCAGGCTGAGAACCAGTGATTTAAATTCGTAGGTGGGGTGTACCCTGAAACTGAAAATGACCTCTTCTTCGGTCTCTTCTTCAATGTTCTGTGAATCGTGCCACGGCTGTGTGATCAGGTATTGTGCCTGGGTCTTCTGGACGGCCATTTTAATCAGCGCGGGAGTGCCTTCCGGGGCTATGATCCCGATGGAGTGTTTAAAATACTTATTTGCATCAAAAAGGGCGGGAGCATACATGATTCCCTCAGCTTCCTTCAGATCCCTGATGCGATCCAGTGCATAGGTACGAACCTGCCCCTTGAATTCGTTGAGACCCACCAGATACCATCTGAATCCGTGCTCCTTCAACAAGTAGGGGTGCACCTCGTTAAAATAAGGTTTATCCTCATAGAATGGCAGGTAGTAGAGCCTGATTACCTGCTGGTTCTCGATGGCGCTGATGATGGGCTCAAGGTATTGGGTGCCCTTAATTTCGGGGGTGTTTTTAAAGCTGATAAATCCATGGTTCCGGTAGCGTTCGTACAATCGTGCGATCTGGGAGTGGACCTCCAGCTTGTTCTTAGAATAGGCCATGTGATTTTGTTTTATTATTTTCAAAAGTAGCAAATCCTCATCATTGCTTCATGGGTTTAGGATAGCTTTGATCAGCCGTACGCGAGAATATTTCTTAACTTGGATGATTCTTTCAAAATCAGTAACTTGTGTCTCCTAAATGGATCCAGCAAGACGAGGCATAGATAAGCCAGCCAAGGCAGTAGATATCAGCAGGAAAGGATCTTGCATATTGCGGATATCCAACCGAGCCGGCAGTCGGCTTAACCTGGTTATCCACGGTACAGAACGAAACGTGGTTCGTGCCATGATCATTCGACGAAGAAAGCGTCTCAAACTGGCCAAAGGCACCTATGTGGTGGAGCTTTGGCTTTCGGAGGGGCGCATCCGCATCAATCCGGTGAATGTTCCCCACATAAGTATCGAGAAGATCACCACGCGAAAAGATGTCACCATACGGGGAAGGAAAATTGTGGCCGACTTCATCAATGACAGGGCCAGGCTTGAAATTGACAACGAACCATCTGCAGGTGACTTCTAAGTCCAATCAATAATTTAAGTTAGATGCCAGCAGGCTTTCTGCTTCTTTGGCAGAGATGTTTTTTCTCCGGGCATAGTCCTCTACCTGGTCTAAGCCAATTTTCCCCACAAAGAAGTATCTGGACTGGGGATGGGCAAAGATCAGTCCGCTTACGGATGCGGCGGGGAACATGGAAAAATTCTCTGTCAGTGAGATTCCGTATTTCTCCGCATCCAGCAAGTTGAATAGCACCTTCTTTTCTGAATGTTCGGGGCAGGCAGGATAGCCATGGGCCGGCCTGATCCCGGAGTATTTCTCCCGGAACAAATCATTTATTCCCAGCGACTCTGATGGGGCATAGCCCCAGGTGTTCTTCCTGATTTCTTGGTGCAGCAGTTCGGTAAAAGCCTCTGCAAAACGGTCGGCCAGGGCCTTCAGCATGATGGATGAATAGTCGTCATGGTCCGCTTCAAACTCTTTCAGCTTTTCTTCAATGCCGATGCCGGCAGTAAGCGCAAAAGCCCCCAGGTAGTCGTTAAGTCCCGAGTCTTTGGGAGCAATAAAATCGGAGAGGCAAAGGTTGTTCTGATTCTCCTTCTGGGTCTGGTTTCGGAGCATGGTGAAACGGGTCAGTTCCCGATTGGCCGATTTCTCATCATAGACCAATATGTCATCGCCTTCTGCAGAAGCCGGGAAGATGCCATAAACCGCATTGGCGGTGAGCCACTTTTCGCTAATAAGCTTTTGAAGCATCTCCTGAGCATCCTCGAAAAGTTTGCGGGCCTCCGTGCCATATTTTGGGTTGTCAAATATATCAGGAAACTTACCCTTCAGCTCCCAGGTGGTGAAAAAGAAGATCCAGTTGATATACTTGCTGATTTCCTCCAGAGAAAAATTTGTCAGGCTGTGAATGCCAGTCTGCTTGGGTTTGAAGAGGGTGTCGGACTGCCAATCTGCCCGAAATCGCTTACTTCGGGCTTCCTCCAGGGACAGGTATTTTATTTCACGGCCGGCCCCTGCGTAGCTCTCTCTCAAAGCTTCGTATTCCTCCTTTACTCCCAGGGAATAGACCTTCTTTCGTTCCGGGGAAAGGAGGGAGCTGACCACAGCCACGCTTTTGGAAGCATCCTTGACATGGATGACCGGCTGGGAGTATTTGGGTTCGATCTTCACTGCGGTATGAATTTTAGAGGTAGTGGCCCCACCAATGAGCAAGGGCAGTTTCATGCCGCGCCGTTCCATTTCGGAAGCAACATGGATCATCTCCTCCAGCGAAGGGGTGATTAGTCCCGATAGACCCACCACATCCACCTGCTGTTTTTGTGCTTCGTCCAGAATCTTTTCTGTGGGTACCATCACCCCCAGATCGATGATCTCATAGTTGTTGCATCCCAGCACCACACCCACAATATTTTTGCCAATGTCGTGCACATCGCCTTTCACAGTGGCCATGAGGATTTTCCCCGCAGTTTGGCTTTCGCCGGACTGACCGCTTGCCTTCTCCTTCTCGATAAAGGGTAGCAGGGTGGCCACAGCCCGTTTCATCACCCGGGCGCTCTTAACCACCTGGGGAAGGAACATCTTGCCTTCTCCAAAAAGATCACCCACCACATTCATCCCATCCATCAGGGGACCCTCAATCACCTTCAGTCCAAGCCCGTATTTCTTATGCGCCTCCAGGGCATCTGCTTCTACAAATTCTGCAAGTCCCTTGATAAGGGCATGTTTTAGCCTTTCCTCCACCACCTCATCTCGCCATAGGTCCTTTCTCTCTTCTGTCTTCTCCACCTGTTCAAGAGTGGCAGAGAGTTCAATGATACGTTCTGTGGCATCGGGCCGCCGGTTCAGCACCAGGTCCTCGGTGTACTCAAGCAGCTGTGCCGGAATCTCATCGTAGACCTGCAGCAGGCCGGGATTCACAATGCCCATGTCAAGGCCCGCCTTGATGGCGTGGTAGAGAAACACAGAGTGAATAGCCTCCCTGACCACATCGTTACCGCGGAAGGAAAAGGAAAGGTTGCTGATCCCACCGCTTACCCGGGCTCCGGGCAGGTGCTCCTTGATCCACCTGGTGGTCTTGAGGAAGTCTACGGCGTAGTTGTTGTGTTCTTCGATTCCAGTACCAATGGTCAGCACATTGGGATCGAAAATAACATCATCGGGGTGAAATTTCAGCGTCTCAGTGAGCAAGCGGTAGGCCCTTTCGCAGATTTCGATGCGTCTTTCATAGGAGTCGGCCTGGCCCTGCTCGTCGAAGGCCATTACAATGACTGCAGCGCCGTAGGCCCTGATTTTTTTTGCCTGTGCCAGGAAGAGCTTTTCACCCTCTTTCAGGCTGATGGAGTTGACCACTGCTTTTCCCTGGATGCATTTCAGTCCGGCTTCAATGACCTGGAATTTGGAGGAGTCAATCATCAGGGGCACCCTGGAAATTTCCGGCTCGGCCAGCAGCAGGTTCAGAAAGGTGACCATTTCATGTTCAGCATCCAGCATGGCATCGTCCAGGTTGATGTCCAGGATCTGGGCTCCATCCTCTACTTGTCGTCGGGCTATTTCCAGTGTTTCGTCGTATTTCTTTTCCCGGATTAATCGGGCGAACTTCCGGCTGCCTGCCACATTGCAACGCTCCCCGATGTTGATGAAGTTGGATCCCTCATAGGCCGTAAGAGGCTCCAGTCCGCTCAGCTTCAATCCCTTCTGGACCGGGATCGGTTTGCGGATAGTGGCCTGTTCTGTAAGTTTGGCGAAGGCCCGTATATGATCGGGAGTGGTACCACAACAGCCGCCCACGATATTCACAAATCCGGAATCAATGAAATCGGCGATCAGAACGGACATCTGTTCCGGGCTTTCGTCGTATTCCCCGAACTGGTTAGGAAGTCCGGCATTGGGGTGTACCGAGACAAAACGGCTTGATTTGCTTGCCATCTCCTGCAGGTAGGGTCTTATTTCTTTGGCACCCAGGGAGCAATTCAATCCCATGGAAAGCAGCTCCACATGGTCCAGGGAGTGCATAAACGCTTCCAGGGTTTGTCCCGACAGGGTCCTCCCGCTGGCATCTGTGATGGTGCCAGAGACCATGACCGGCAACTTCAGGTCCACCGATTCCAGATACTCTTCTATTCCCATCAATGCCGCTTTGGCATTGAGGGTATCAAAGATGGTTTCCACCAGCAATAGATCAGCCCCCCCATCCACCAATCCTTTGCATTGCTCTTTATAGGCCTCTTTCATCTCATCGAAGGAAATGGCCCGGAACCCTGGGTCATTCACATCGGGTGAAAGGGAGGTGGTTTTGTTGGTGGGACCAATGGATCCTGCCACAAACCTGGGTTTCCCGGGAGTAAGCTTGGTGAAGGCAGCTGCAGCTTCTGCCGCGATCCTGGCCGATTCAAAGTTGATATCATATACCGCAGCCTCCATGTGGTAATCGGCCTGCGAAATGGAGGTGGCATTGAATGTGTTAGTCTCGATGATGTCCGAACCTGCTTCCAGGTAAGCTTCATGGATCTGCCTGATCACATCGGGCCGGGTAAGGGAGAGCAGGTCGTTGTTGCCCTTCAGATCGCTGGGATGATCCTTAAACCGTTCTCCACGATAGTCTTCTTCGGCAAGCTTATATTCTTGGATCATGGTACCCATGGCCCCATCCAGCAGGAGGATACGTTCCATTAACAGCTTCCTGATCTTGCCGCCCTTCTGTGTTGTATTACTCATCCCATAAAGCTACTCAATTTTGAGCTTTTATGGAACTCATGCTTCGAAGGCCTGCTCGAAATCGGCAATGATATCATCGATGTGCTCCAGTCCCACCGATACCCTGAGAAGGGTGGGCAATACCCCTGCTGCCAGCTGAGCCTCCTCAGGCAATTGTTGGTGGGTGGTGGCTGCAGGCTGGATGATCAGAGTCCTCACATCGCCCACATTGGCCAGGTGGCTCACCAGCTTCAGCTTATCGACCAAACGGATAGCTTCCTCCTTCTCGCCCTTTAAGGTAAAGGAGAGAACTCCACCCGCACCCCTGGGGAGATATTTCCTGGCGTTAGCATGATGTGGACTATCCTCCAGTCCGGGATAGTACACCTGATCCACCTTTGGATGATTTTTCAGCCAGAGGGCCAGCGCCTGGGTGTTTTGCACATGTCGGTCCATCCTCAGAGAGAGGGTTTCCAGTCCCTGTACAAAAAGGAAGGAGTTGAAGGGACTCTGGCTGGGCCCCAGGTCTCTCAGACCTTCCACACGGGCCTTGATGATAAAGGCGATGTTTCCAAAGGGACTTTCACTGCCAAAGGTGTCCCAGAATTTCAAACCATGGTAACCTTCACTGGGTTCGGTAAACTGGGGGAACTTGCCATTGCCCCAGTTGTAATTGCCGCCGTCCACAATGACTCCTCCAATGGAGGTGCCGTGTCCGCCGATCCATTTGGTGGCCGATTCCACCACAATGTTGGCTCCAAACTCGATGGGCCGGAACAGATAACCTGCAGCTCCAAAGGTATTGTCCACTACCAGTGGAATATCATACTTTTTTGCCAGGGCACCGATCTTTTCAAAATCGGGTACATTGAATGCCGGGTTGCCTATGGTTTCCAGGTATAATGCTTTGGTGTTTTCATCGATCAGCTTTTCAAAATCCTCAGCCTCCAATGAAGGAGCAAACCTTGCCTTCCAGTTGTAGTTTTTAAAGGTAACCTTGAACTGGTTGTAGGTACCTCCATAGAGGTAGGGACTGCTCACAATGTTGTCGCCTGCATGTAAGATGGTACTGAAGGTTAAAAACTGGGCAGCATGTCCGGAGGAGACAGCCAGGGCTGCCACCCCGCCTTCCAGGGCTGCCATCCGTTGTTCAAAAACATCGTTGGTGGGATTCATGATCCGTGTGTAGATATTTCCAAACTCCTTCAGGGCAAACAGATTGGCTCCGTGTTCCGAACTGTTGAATGTATAGGAAGTGGTTTGATATATGGGTACGGCCCTGGCGTTGGTGGCTGAATCGGGTGCATGTCCTGCATGAATCTGCAGGGTTTCGAAGTTCTTATATGTATGACTCATGATGTAAAAGTTTAAAGGTAAAAGGAAAAAGGTTAATGGGATAGTGGGCTAATGGGTTATTAACTTACTAACCTACTAAGCTACTAACTTGCTAACCTATACCCATTCCCATAGGCAGTTGCAGCAGGATAAAATCTTTGTACTTCATGATCTTCATTTTTGTTATTATCTCCCTTTCGGGTTAGGTTTTGGCACCTTCGTCTGGTGACGGGTTGCCAGAGGATCTACGAGCCTAATCTCTTACCCCTTCTCAATAACAGACGCATTAAATGCGCTATTGATGCTTCAAAGATATAATATAGGCAAGCACTTTACAAACGGCACACTCAAATTTGTTTTTATTTATTTAGATTAAATTACAAGTATGTGCTCATTTACAGAACGATAGGCCTGATTGTAATTTAGATTAGAAAGAGTAGGTCAGCCCCAGCCCGAACAGCTCCTTAAACTGAACCCTTTCATCAAAGGTGTCGGGGACGCCATCTCCGGTGGTGTCGGTGCCAAACTTGATGTCGTAATCGTATATCAGCTGGGTCAGCAAGGAAGCCGACAGGTAATCGTTGATGCCAAATGTCAGCAAGAGGTCCCAATTCACATCTACATGCTGCGGATGATCCAGGTAATTGGAAAAGAAATCGATCTTGGTATCGAGTGTTACGTTTTTCAGGATCTCTTTCTTGAAGGCCATCTTAATATAGGCGCCCAGTTCGGCTCTTGCCGATTGGCCCGGATCGAGTCCGAAGGCTCCGGCAGCAGAAAGGTCTTCGTCCAGCACAAAGGTGAATTTGCTTGAGAGAGGCGAGAGGAAGAGGGAGAATGCCTCAGAAGGTTTGTAATCCATACCCAATGAAAAACCGAGGTAGCCGGGCGACATAAAATTGGAGATCTTGAGCCGGTCCACATCCCCCGGATTGTCATATCCCTGGGCAAACTGGGTTTTGAATCCGAGCAGGCCTGTATAAAACCACTTATCAGAGGCTTTCAATCCTAGTTTTGAGGCCAAATCGATCTGGTCATCACTCTTTCGCGTGGGATCATCTCCCTGCTTGATCAGTCCGAATCCCAGTGTCAGCTTATTTTCCCAGTTGGTTTTGTCGGTGGCATAGATGGCCGAGAGATTTATCAGTGCATTTCCTGACAGGCTGTTGTCTCCGCCTGCTGCCCAGTTGGTGAGGGAGAGCTGACTCAGGTTCAGGGAGGTGGTCCCGCTGAATTTCCACAAAGTATCTGCATGGGTACTTTCCTGGGCTTTGGAGACAAAGGAAAGCAGGACGATGATCAGGGTAAAAAAGATCTTTTTCATTGCTTCTGATTTTGTTTTGTTGTTGTGCTTTGTAGTTGTGTTGTTTCGGCAAAGACTTTGAAGCGTTCCATGCTTAGGAGTGTATTGTCTGTAAATGCCTTCTTCATAAATGGAGCCATTAGCGCCATCATTCCATGGAAGCGGAACACGCTGACCGTTTTCCACAGGGTGATGCCCGGTTCAGGCTCGCGAAAGTAATTGAACATTTCATTGTATACACCGCGGGCTTTGTAGACTGCATGAAATTCATCGGGCAGATTTCTTTTGGTGATGGTTTCTGTCATCTCCAGGTCCCCTTTGCGCCCATCATAAATCATACTGGACTGGCTGCCTTCTCTTCCTGGCTCGCCGCTTAGGTGCTCAAAGCTTTTTAGCCCCGGCTGCCAATGGTGGAGGTTCTCGCTGCTATCAAATAATTCAATGACTTTTTCCCTTGGAAGATGGATGGTGACCTCTGTGGTGTATTTCATAGTTAATCCGTTCAAGACATTAACAATTCACTGCTTTTATTGTTTGACCGAATTTATACAACTTTTACCTGAAACTTCACCGATATTTAGCTGCGAATTCATGTTCTTCTGCAGCAATGCCATAGTTTTATCCTGAATCAAATACGACCATCATGGAAAAGAAGGCAATTATTATCGGTGGGGGAGTGGCTGGACTCTCGGCTGGAATTTACGGACAACTCAATGGCTATCACACTGAGATCCTGGAGATGCATTCGCTTCCCGGGGGACAATGTACGGCATGGAAAAGAAAGGGTTATACCTTTGATTACTGCATTCACTGGCTGGTGGGATCTTCCCATGGGGCCTTTCATGATATCTGGATGGAGACCGGCGCCTTGAACCAGGATACGGTGATGGTAGATCCGGAGACCTATGTGACCATGCGAATGCCAGATGGGGAGGATTTCATCATCTATTCGGACATCGACCGCTGGGAAGGCTACCTGAGGAATCTGGCTCCCGAAGATGAGCTGCCCATTGCCCGAATGTGCCAGGACATGCGGAAGATGACTTCCATTCAACCCTTCGAGAAGCCTGCATTCAAGCGTAATCTGTGGGATTATATGGCCATGTTCAGGAAAAGCGCACCTGCGCTCAGGCTGTTCCAGAAGTACAAAAAGATGTCCCTGGACAGTTATTTTCAAAAGCTCGGGTTCAAGAACCAGGTGCTGAAGGACAGATTGCTGGGTATCACTAGTTCCATGCAGGATTTTTCTGCCATTGCCTTTCTTTTTGTCCTGGTATGGTTTTCCCAGAAGAATGCTGGTTATCCGGTGGGTGGCTCCATGCCTTTTACCATGAGGATGGCGGAAAGGTACAAGTCGCTGGGAGGAAGCTTTACCGGTAAGTCCCGGGTAGAGAAGATCATTTGTCAAGGAAAAAAGGCAGTGGGCGTCAGGCTGTCGGATGGCACCCTCAAGTATGCCGATTACATCATTGGGGCCTGTGATCTCCACGCCCTCATGTATGATATGCTTGAGGGCAAATATGTAAGTCCCCAGATTGAGAAGGCCTTTGCAGAATGGCCACTATTTTCCCCTATTGTGCAGGTTTCTT
>SPBY01000160.1 GCA_004525825.1 Bacteroidia bacterium | reverse complement strand
TTCCTCTGCCATCTCCCTGATCTCTCCCGCATCTTCCAGTGAGAGCTGTTCTCTTTTTAACCTGAGAAAATCAAGAGCCTTGTTGATCATGATCCGCTTTAACCAGGCTCCGAAACTCACCTCTCCCCGGTAAGAATCCAACTTTGCAAATGCCTTTAAGAACGCTTCCTGCATGACGTCTTCTGCGTCATCGGAATCCCCTACAATGCGCAGGGTGGTGTTAAACATGGCTGCATGGTACAGCCGGTAAATTTCAAACTGAGCTTTCTGATCTCCCCTTTTGCACTGCCTGATCAGATCCTGGTGCCTGGGGTTAAACTTCTCAGTTTTCTCATTATTTGCCACAATGACGATGGATTAATTGAAATGTTGCACGTAAGATAGGAAAAAGCCCATTATCTGCTTACCTGCTGCCTGATCTGAAGTTTCACCTGGCAGTCCGAGCGGATTCGATCCCCCGTATTTCCTGTTATTGCTGTCTGTGCCATTTGCGATCGTATTTTAAATATCTACCAAAAAAACTCAAGTAAATACCCCTACTCATTGCCGCAGAATTCGGTAAGTACCCCCTGGGTGGATTTGGGGTGCAGGAATCCGATTTGCAGGCCCTCAGCACCGGGGCGCGGAACTTCATCGATCAATCGGACTCCCTGGTCAGCGGCATGCTTCAATGCCTCACCCACCTGTTCCATGGCAAAGGCAATGTGGTGAAAACCCGGACCCTTCTTTTCAATGAATTTTCCGATAGGTCCGTCCGGATCAGTACTCTCCAGCAGTTCAATTTTGGTATCTCCCACCCTGAAAAAGGCGGTCCTTACCTTCTGGTCCGCCACCTCTTCGATGGCATAACACTCCAGTCCAAGTACCTTTTCGTAATAGGGGATCGACTCTTCAAGGCTCAAAACAGCGATCCCGATGTGCTCAATATGTGTTGGTTTCATACACAGCAATTAGTAGGCTTTGAAATTACTCAAATCTACCTGACCGGAACTGTTGAAATCACGATAATTATCAAAGGTGGAAGCCAGGGCACCCTGTTATGGAGCATCTATTTCATCAGGGCATTGTAGACCACCTGCTGCACTTCGGTGCGGACATTCATATCGATCAGCTTGTTGTTGCCCATGTCGGGATGAACGCGGTTGGAAAGGAAGATATAGATCAGGTCATACTCGGGATCGGCCCAGGCCAGGGTGCCGGTAAAGCCAGAGTGGCCATAACTGAGCGGCGAAGCATCATTGCAGGCAGGTCCCTCGTCCTCTTCCCAGGTCACCGGTTTATCGAATCCTAATCCCCTTCGGTTTTCCCCTTCGGTATTGTAGCGCGATGTATAAAGATCCACGGTGGCCTTCTGCAGATATCTCCGCTGGCCATACCATCCTCCGTTCAGGAACATCTGCATCATTTTCGCCAGGTCATTGGCATTTCCAAAGAGTCCCGCATTGCCCGAAACCCCTCCCAGCATGGCTGCACCCATATCGTGGACATGCCCCTGGAGCAATTGCCGGCGGTAAAACATATCATTCTCAGTGGGAACAATCTGGTCCCTGGAGAAACGGCTCAGGGGTTTGAAGCCCAGGCTGTGGGCTCCCATGGGATTGTAGAAGTTGTGCCACACAAAGGGATAGAGCAAGGTATCGGTGGCCGTCTCAATGATCTGCTGAAACATGTAGAAACCGAGTCCGCTGTAACGGTACTCCCTGGAGATAAGTTCAGAGTCGTAGATCCTTTTGTAGATGGTATCCTTCCAGTCGGCCCGCATATAAAGATCATCGGCTACCTGGTAAGGATACTCCGGTGAATAAAATTTCTGGTATACGCTGTCCACATATTTCACATGACGGTTGAAATAGACTCCTTCCCCAATTTTAAGTGGATGAGTGCGGGAATAGCTGGTGCTGAGCAGGGCCTGTGAAGTATCCAGCGGTTCCATGGTCTCATAGTAGAAGGGAATCCAGGAGATCATCCCACTCTGGTGAGCCAGAACATCGGCCACCAGCAGATTGGCTTTGTTGGAGTCATCGGGTATGGGATCAAAGGCTCCCATCAGGGAGTCCTCATGAAACTTCCCCAGATCCCTCAAACGCATCAGTGCTACTGTAATGGAAGCCATTTTGGTAATGGAGGCCAGGTCGTAAATATCTCCCTCTTGCACTTTATTTTTTTTCTGGTAGGTCTGGTATCCGTAGGTACGGTGCCAGACCACCTTCCCATGGCGTGCCACCAGCACCTGACATCCGGGGATCGCCTTCTTCTGGATGACATTCTGGATAATCTTATCCATCTTCTGCAGGGTATCGGGGTGAAGTCCCACATCACGGGGTAAGGCATAGCCCAGCCGGGTGGGCGGGCCAGTGGATATTCCTTCTCCCGCTGCTGCCTGGGTTCCGGCCGTTACCGGCATCTTTCCCGAAAGCGAAACCCCGCCAAATATGGCCTGAAGTGCCAGTTCCTGGTAGAGAGGATCGTCACGGTGGGAAAGGATCACCGCATCGAAGCGTTCCAGGTCGGTAAAGCGAGTCAGGGAATAAGGCATTCCCGCCACATTGAGCACCAGCTTGGAGTCTGGATCCATCTCCTCCAGGAAGCGAAGAGTTTCATCCCTGATACCATAGCCCCTGGATGAGCTGCTGCTGGTATTCAGTAAATTCACTACAATTGTATTGAAGCTTTTGAGCTTTAGCAGCAACTCAGATCTGGCAATCTGGCTGGCATCAGAAGCCAGGGTAAAGTGTTTCCCCTCCAGGTAGAGGTCGGTGGTTTGAAGGGGTGCCATGGCAGCCTCCATGCTAATGGTGACCGTGGCCAGCCTGGTATCCTCCAGTCGGTCCAGCGGGATCGTCCCCTGGCTGTTTTTTACCAGGATCAGTGAATGCCCTACCAGCTCCCGGTAGAGAGGCTGGTACTTGTCGTCGTTCAGATCCTTCAACAAGTTGTCTGTTTCAATGTTTTCCCTGTGATGTAATCCGACCCAGTACTTGGCCTGCAGTATCTTCCGGCAACTTTCGTTGACTTCCTCCTCGTCTATATCGCCCTGTTTCACTGCCTTTTTAACTGCATCAATGGCCATTCCCACATCGGCAGGCATTAACAGGATATCGTTCCCTGCCCGAACTGCCTCCACCTCTCTGAGTCCGGGTTCGAAATAGCTGCTCAGGCCTTTCATGTTGAGCGCATCGGTGATGATGAGTCCCCTGAAACCCATGTCCTCCTTCAGCAAACCAGTAATGGCTGGACGGGACAGTGTGGTGGCCCGGTTCTCCCTGGGGTCCAGTTCCGGAACTCGAAGGTGGGCCACCATCACCCCGGTCAGTCCCTTGTCAATAGCCGCACGGAATGGAAAGAGTTCCAGTGAATCAAGTCTTCTCCGGTCGTGAGGAATGATCGGGAGGGCCTGGTGCGAATCCGTATCGGTATCCCCATGTCCGGGGAAATGCTTGGCAGCCACCAGAACTCTTTGGTCCTGCATCCCCTCCATGTAGGCCACTACCTTATCGGCCACGTTCTTTCTTTCTTCCCCAAAAGACCGGGTACCGATCACCGGATTGCTGCGCTCGTTGTTGATATCGGCCACCGGGGCCAGGTTCATATGGACTCCCAGGCGCCTGAACTGCTGGGCCATATCACTGCCCAGATTATAAATAAAACTGTTGTCGCTGATACTGCCCAGGATCATGGTGGCGGGATAGGAGATGGTGTTCTCCAGCCTCATCCCCAAACCGTTTTCACCATCCAGGGCTATCAAGAGGGGAACCTGGGAAGCCTCCTGGTAAAGGTTGGTCAGCCTAGCCTGCTCCAGGGGTTCGCCCTGAAAAAAGAGGATCCCTCCCACCTTTTGCCGCTTCACCTGTTTCAGCACCGACTTCTGGTGTTCAGCACCCATGTTTGAATAGCCGTACACCATGATCATCTGGGCGATCCGCTCGTCTAGAGAAAGGGTCTCCATCACCGAATCAACCCATGCCTGGTCTGCCTTAAGGAATGGAGGATCTTCTGGCACATAGGGCTCAAGCTCCACCTGGCTTTCGTGGGCTTGTGGTTTGATAATGCTGTAAAGCATAATCAGAAACACAAAAATACTTCTGCTAAGCAGCTTGCTTTTCATCTCTGCGCCAAAATAAGCAATATACATTGTTATCAAGTCTGGTAGTATGTACAATTGACCAACAGGCTTGAAACTTACACCTAAGGATTTAAGAAAAAACGGACCATTGACCAACAGGTCTTAAACGTAGACGTTCAGACTTTGGTTACAAGGGATCGGTGGATGCCTTTGCAAAGATCTGCCTGAAAGGCAGTATGTGCGAAACTGATCTACAGGCCCAGCTTTTGGGCTGTGGAAGCGGGTACTGCCTCCTTATGGACCATAAAAAAGATGGTCTTGGCCCTCATGTAGGCTTCCGAAACGTAATGGTAACCCTTATAAATATGAGCTCCGGTGCCCCAGGAGTTCTTCACCAGATAAAACTTGTTCCCGTCCTGGTCCCTGGCACTCCCTGTAATATGCATCAGGTGATCGTCGGTGGTCTGGTAGTTGTCAAACATCTCCTGCCGGCTCTCCTGGGTAATGCTGCGCTCCTTTTTAGGTGTGGAAAAATCGTAAAACAAAGCCTGCTGTTCACTTTCTGAAAGCTCATCCCAGCGGGCCCTCTCCAGTCCGCTCAGATCCTCAATCTCAGTAGACGGCATCAGGGCAATGCCCCTTTTCCAGTCGTAGCTCTTCTCTCCCACATCGGCATCCCAGCATATGGTGTAGCCATTCTCCAGGGCGTGATCGAGCACTCCCATCATCTCATCCAGGGGCACATTGCCGATGCTGCTCCAGAGCCAGTTGTCGGGGATCTCGAGTAGGAAATCCTGGTAGAAAGGGTGATGAGTAAATGAACCAATGGAGACATAGTCTTCCGGATTCAGTCCCAGCTCGCCTGCAAAAGATTGGGGAGTGTGTCTGGTACCCTTGTATTCAAATTCTTCAGGAACTTCACCCAGGTAGGCATCCAGGGTGGCATCGAAACCATGTTTCCAGACCGGACTCAGTTTGCCGTTGCGGTTCTTGATTACCTGGTCCACATATCCCCTGAGCACTGATTCCATCTCACCGTGTACCGGAAGGCTATCGCCAATGGTGAGCCCGTCATAGGCTTCATTGGGAAGCATGCCGTACTCCTCCCAGATATGCGTCACATCCATGGCCAGTCCCCCTTCAGAAAAATTGGTCTCTCCATGCATCCGTACAAATTTCTCGGCCTTCATTTCATAGGCCTTGCGTACGAAGAACATTTCAGAGAGATCGTGCTCCCCCTTGCCTGTTCGGAGCAACTCGGATTCAATAAAGCTGGTGGCTGCATAGCTCCAGCAGGTACCGGTCCTGTGCTGGTCCTTTACAGAGGTGGCAGGAAGGCTTTTTTCAATGGTAAAGCTATAAGCTTCAGGAACTTCCTCTTTTTTCTTTTTTTGCCCCTGCATTTGGGAACTTAAAATCAATACACCGATCATGATCAGTGTTGCATATCTTACTACAGTTTTCATAGGAATTTGATTGGAATTGTAAAAGCTTCGAAAAATACAAATTTTTGTCCTATCAAAGCGAAACCCTGTTGAGAAACTCGTGTACATGTTCGGCATAGGTCCGGGAAACCGGGATCCTGATTTCTTCGGGCGAATCCAGGTAGATGTAAAGGTTGGTGCTGATCAGTTTTACCAGTTTGATGTTTTCAAAGTTGACCATGAAGGAACGGTGACATCGCTGGATCAGGGTTCCTTCCAGCTCTTTTTCCAGACGCTTCATGGTGTTTCTAAGCATGATCTTCCGGATCTTGCCATTTTCGATGGTATACACCGTGACATAGTTGTCGGTCGATTCCACATATAGAATGTCGACCGACTTGATGGAAAAACGTAGTTTCTCGGTCTCATCCCGGAAGGTGATCATTTTTTTCTCCTTGAACACCAGAGAGGTATTTTCAACGAGATGTTCCAGCTTGGAGCGCTGATCCTTCAATGAGAGATACAACCATGAAAGGGAGTAGGGAATGGCCAGCACCAGCAGGGTGATGAACAGAAGGCTGGTAAAGCGTTCCACCAGTTCCATTTCCGATTTTAGCAAAACAAGATCCACCAACAGGTATACCACCGCCAGGAGTACAACCTCGGTCAGGTGCCAGAGTCCGAATATGAGGTAGGTGAAACGGATCCTGTCAATCAAAAGGTAAAATATCATCTTGCTGATGACAATTACCAGCATGCCAAAAAGGATCAGTGTACTGGAGTAAAAGAAGAACTGGATCCTCCCTATTTCTACCGAGGTGGTGGCATTGAAGGGAGAGTAGATGTTGATAAAAACCAGGGCAAAGATGGAGACAAACATCACCTGGGTAATGATGGTGGATTTATCCTTCAGATAATCGGGAATTTCACGGAATATAAGCCTAATCTTACTCATGGATCCTTATGATTTTTAATTCGGTCCGGCGATTCCTGGCCCTGCCTTCCTCGCTGTTATTGTCATCGACCGCCTGCTCTTCGCCATAGCCTGCAGCCTGCAGCCTGTGGTCCGCAATTCCCAGCCCTGTCAGGTAGAGCACCACGCTTTCCGCCCTCTTCTCGGACAAGTCCTGGTTAAAATCCGGGCTTCCCGTGTTGTCGGTGTGACCGCTGATTTCCACTCCAATGGAGGGATT
>SPBY01000283.1 GCA_004525825.1 Bacteroidia bacterium | reverse complement strand
CATTCCAGATTTACCAATAGCCATTGGAACCGGAAGTACAGAAGTGTGGGGAAATTCAATTTATAATTTCGTTGACAACACCTGGGAAAATGCTGATAGCAGTCCTACTAACGTATATATTGGTACACACGGTCATACAATTGAGTACCTGAATGGTTTTGTTTATTTATTCTATAATGGATATACTTATAAATATGACATAAGCACCAACACCTGGTCACAAGGCGCAACAAACGAGAAGGGTGGAGCATGGTTATCCTCTGTAGTGTATCAGGACGAAATTTATCCGGCAGGTTGGACCAATGGCCTGTTTTATAAATATAGTCCCTCCAGCGATCAGTGGACACAACTTGCAGACCTGCCTTACCATGTTAGCGGGGGAGGATTTGACGGATCACACCTTACATTAAAAATATTCAAAGCTTTGGGAATTGAAGTTGCAACATTGGTAAATGAATCAAAGCCTGCCGGTAGTTATGAAATAGAGTTTAATGCATCCGCTCTTACATCAGGAGTTTATTTCTACAAACTAAAAGCCGGATCTTACACAAACACTAAAATGATGAACTTTATCAGGTAATATATTGTTAATCATTAATTAATTTACAATAATTCACACTATACTGTAATTCTGTTATCTTTAATCTATAATCTAACCTTAAACTTGCGAAATGAAAAGAATTTTTACAATCGTAGCAGCTGTCATGATGGCTGTTCCGTTAATCCAGGCTCAAGAGAGTGTAGAGAGCATGTTCAACAAGGGTGATAATGTGATCAATCTGGGAATTGGGATTGGCAATACACTTTATACCGGATCCTATTACACCAAGGGTGTACCTCCTGTTTCCTTTTCCTTTGAACATGGCATAGTAGACGGGGTTCTTGATAAGGGTGTGATCGGCATCCTGGGATATGTAGGTTACTCCTCCTACAAATATGACTATCTGGGGTGGGGGTACAAATACTCCAATATCATTATTGGTGCAGGAGGGCTGTTCCACTATCCGCTGGTCAAAAAGCTGGATACCTATGCCGGTATATTGCTGGGATACAATATCGCTACCGCCAAGGAATTCGGTACCTCTATCGGGTGGGATTATAATGCAACCTCGGGGGGAATTATCTTTTCAGGATTTGTCGGGGCCCGTTACTATTTCACTGAATCAATTGCAGCCTTTGCCCAGTTGGGCTATGGAATAGCCTATCTAACCTTTGGAGTTAGCATAAGACTCTAAACAACTTTCTCCAAACTACTCCGTGAGGGTGTCTTAAAAGGACACCCTCTTTTGTTTTATGCAAGTTATTGATCCTTTACGCACCGCACCGAGAAACCATCCGACTTGACATTGGTGTAGCGATGTACTGTGGAGTACTGGGCATATATGTGACGTCCCCATGCTTTGGCACTATCGCCCTCCGTGGCGGTCCAAAAATTGGCGTTGTCGCCCAGATGTCCGAAAGTTCCATCATAGCGCCTGCCGCCTCCGGGTAATGCCATAAATCCAGAGTTCCCAAATCCATCGCCGGTCTTCAAGTATCCATCGGACCAGAGGCCTGGACTTACAGCTAGTTTGCTGCCTATGTATCTACCTCTGGGTCCGGTAGCATCAACCTCTGTCTGTGGCATTCCCAAAAACATTTCCAGTTCTTTCCATTCACCATCACTGGGTATATGCCAGCCATCAGGACATACTCCCTGTATACCACTGGGGACATTGTCGCTGCTTTCTGAACCATTCAGGGCTGCTGCCCAGGTGTATAATGCCCCATAGGTGAAAGCTTCCTGACTGGTGTTATTGTTGTAATAGCAATAGGCTGAATCCTCTGAACCCATAGCCTCCCAAACTGAATTGCTTTCCACCAGTGGAATTTCAGTTCCGTCTGCATAATGAGTGGTTTTCAAATTGTTGGCCATCCACCATTGGTTTCCGATTTTTATGGTATGATAGGAATTCCCCTCGTAATCTGTTACTGTGGTTGGGGGAGTTTTGTTCTCCTCTTCCTCTGTATTATCACAGCTGTATGGCAACAGAACTGCGCCTACAAGAATTAATATGGTACTCGAAAACCGCACCTGTCAAAAGTAGGCAAATTAGAATATCAAGTCAATTAATTTGGAATATACCGGTTATTTACATGAGTATTCCCGATCAGGTAAGCATCAGAGCTTAACCACTTTCATATGCCTGGTCCCTTTATCGGTAACCATGACCAGGTTGTAGAGTCCGGCTTCTCCAGGCAGGGAGATCCTAACGTGGGTCTCCGAGGGGTAAAGTATCCTGCTGGATATTTCTCTGCCAACCTGGTCATATATCCTCAAAACTGCTTGTTCCGAAATGGCATAGTCAATATGCAAGCCCTCTGCACCAAATGGATTCGGGTAAACTAAAAACTTCAAATCTTCAGACTCCCTCACTCCTATAGTCGATGAAACAATCAACTTGATGGTATGGGTTTGTATACATCCATGGATTGTCTCCACTTCGAGAATATAATCATGCGTTCCTACCCCCAGTTCGGAACCAACGATAGTGACAGAATTATCCTGCGAAGGTGCATCACCGTTCCATTTATAATAGACGAAACCTTCGTTGGCAGTCAGAGTAATTGTCTCTGTTAATGCCATGGTCACTGTATTCTCAAGGCCAATATCCTCGGGGATATGAAAGTAAAGGTGGACCGATACGATTGAGTCGCATACGCCTCCCTGGGCAATGGTATCCACATAGGTCCCGGGTTGGCTGATCTCAACCCCATAAAAATCGTAAGTCTCGCCCTGACAAATGAACACATCCCGTTCTCCATAACAATACATATCAAAATTAATGGCAGCTACCTCGACGATCCTGTCGTCTCCCGCCCGGACCGTTCCCCTTCCGTCCCTGTTAGAAACTGCCAGAAAAATCCGGCCGTCGGGGGAAATACATACATCTCGCAGCCTTCCAAACCAGCCCGTGAAGAAGGATTCTTCCTGATCCACTGATCTCCCATCCTGACTGAGCTTTAAAACCGTAAGCTGGCTTGCTTTCAGCGAAGTGACAAGAAGTGCATTGTGCCATTCCGGGATGCCACCCTGGTGATAGAAATCAGTTCCTGCCACCGCCAGGGTGGGGGTCCAGGCGGCGATAGGCTCAAATACATTGGAATCTGCACAAAACTCATTCTCTGTGCCGGTGTCGCAAAAGCCCCTGACAGTGGGCCAACCATAATTTCGACCCTTTTCGATAATATTCACTTCATCATCGCTGGAGGGACCATGCTCCGAACTGTACATAATACCAGCCGGGGAAATGACCAATCCCTGTGCATTCCGGTGACCCCAGCTCCATACAAAACTACCGGAAATTGGATTATCATCCGGAACACTTCCATCCAGGTTCAGGCGGAGTACTTTTCCATTTAAGGAGTTCAGGTCCTGAGAAAGATTTTGGTTTGTTGCTTCTCCGGTGGTCATGTAGATTTTCAGGTCCTTGTCAATGACCAATCTCGATCCATCGTGGTTACCCGCTCCATCAATTCCTTCCAACAGAGTTAGCGGCGAATTCAGCGTTCCCTCAGAATAGGTATATCGAACCAGGCGCTCCTTAATGCTTGATGATTCAAAGTAGGTGTATACTACAAACACATAAGGATGATTGATGAAATCGGGGTGTAATACCATGCCCAACAAACCGCTTTCACTCTGCTCATATACCTCACCGATGGTAATTAATTCTGTTAGCACACCGGTTCCGGGATGGACCCTGCTGATCCGTCCATACCTTTCAGTGAACCAGATATGATCATCAGGACCCCACAGGATTTCCCAGGGTGTATCAAGATTTGTGACAATGCTATTGGTGTCAACCTCCGTAGTCCCGATAAAAATCTGTGATCTGCTTTCTGTGTAAAATCCACTAAAAAAAATAAGCGTGGAAATAATAATAAATGTCTTCATCATGATTTGCTTTCCAAATTCCAGAAGTTTAACAAACAAATTGAGGAAGAGTTGAGCTTTTCAGGGAAATACGCTGATTTTTTTTCGGCCCGGCACATCAAGCCATAAAAAATAGCTATGAAAAAGATTACATTTTTAATTGCGCTCCTCATGCCTGTGTTCGTGATCTCCTGTCAGAAAGAAGAGGCCCTGAACCACAAGGAAACCGGCAGTCTGCACATCAACATTGAATCGGCCATACACGTGAATGAGGTGAACAGCCATCTTAAAGCTGCACCCGAGATTGAAGATTTCAAAGTCACCATTTATCAATCTGATGGCTCTGAAGTAATGACATTTGACTCTGCTACGGTCCGTCCCGATACCATTGAGCTGGAGGTGGGGGATTACTATGTGGAAGCGCACTCCGACAACAACCTTCCAGCCGCATTTGACAATCCCTATTATTATGGAATTTCTGAAATATTCTCCATAGCCAGTAACGCCCGGCACACGGTACTTGTGAATTGTTTGCTGGCCAATACCATTGTAACAGTGGTGTATTCCAACAATGTGATTAGCGGATTTTCTGATTACGAAACCACCGTGTCCTCGGCACTGGATTCACTGGTGTTTTTAATGGGTGAGACCAGGAAGGGGTATTTTCAGCCTCTGCCCTTGGAAATCAGTGTAGAACTTTCCTATGAAAAATCTGACGGAACCTTGGTGTCGAATACCCTGATTGGTAGCATCCCTTTTCCCCTGGCAAACAGGCACTATGAAATCTTTGTGGATGCTTCAATCTCTGAAGGTTTGGCAGCCTTCCAGATTTCCATGGATTCCACGGAGGTGCCGATCGAGGTGATAGAAATTGCCGATCTTCCGCATATTCCAACTCCTGGAGCAATTGGATACGGGGACCTTCTGATCACCGAGATCATGTATAATCCCACTTCTCTCTCCGATACCGAAGGTGAATGGTTTGAGCTTTACAACAATTCGGATCAAACCATTGATCTGCAAAACCTGATCCTGGGAAGGGACGATGCCAACAGGCATACCATTTTGGATCCGATTGAATTGTTGCCGGGGGCCTTCCTGGTCCTGGAACGTACAGATACTGCAACCATAGCCACCAGCACTTATACATTTGGCAGCGACCTCTTACTGCCCAATACAGGAGCTGTTCTGTCCATTTTCAAT
>SPBY01000504.1 GCA_004525825.1 Bacteroidia bacterium | reverse complement strand
AGTAGAGGTAGTAATCGGCATTTCCGGAATACCTCCAGATGGGCTGGAAATTGGTCTGGAACAAGAGGAAACGGTAGTCCCTGGTCCACTGGAAGGAGCGATACCTGAAAGGCTGCTCTGTACCCGGAAACACGTGATCCTGTTCATTGAAAACCAAAACCTCGGCCGCGGAAATGATATCATGGGTCCAGATCTGCTGGCTTCGTCCTTCACGCTTGGTGAATGAGTACTTGTCGCTCTCCTTGATCCATTCCACACCCGAAGGTCCGGGGTCGCCTCTCAGGGAGGATCCGCTCATAAAGGCCTCCATCAACGATTCGTACTGTTTCTTCTGGGCTGTCAGGGCAATGGTGAACAGGATTAACAATCCCGCAAGGATCACTCTTCTCATGATTTTTAATTTTGGTAAGGCAAGTAGCAAATCTAATAAATTTTCACGGGGCCGGGGCATGTCCCAGGATCTCCCTGATGATTTTATTGATCTCAGAGGCCCGGGCAATCATTATCATGTGCGAGCCGCCTTCCAGGAGGTAGTCATAATCAATGTCAGACTACAGATTCATATCGGCTTCCTCCAACACTCTGGCGTAATCAATGCAATAGCGGATATCGTCTTCTGAAAAATGCCCCGCAGTGTATTTATACTTATCTATAATGGCCCTGTATAGCCGGCAGTGTTCGGGCGCATCAGTATGGGCAAAATCCTTGCTTGATCGAATACCGGACTCATAGACCACCCGGGCAAAAACTCCACCCACGCCGGTAATTCTGCTTAGATCGCAAAGAGCAAATAGCTCTTTCAGCCGGGCCACCGGGATTCCGGTTTCTTTGGATGTCTTTGCCCTTTGCTCGTCGCTCTGTACCCCCTCAAAAAAATCCCTGGTATTCGCCAGGCCCCTGGATTTCAAAACCTCTGCATATTCATAAGGAATTCCCGGAAAGGAGGAGAGGGGGAAGGGCCGGGCCATGTAGGAACCCGCCTCCCGCTTCAGAAGAACCAGGTACTCCACTGCCAGACCCGTTTGGGCCGAAAATGCTTCCAGTTTTGACTTTGATCCCAAGCTGCGGATAAGTTCTCCCAGGCTTGAAATCCCTGCCCATCGGAGCGCAGCAAAGCGCTCCTCCATCTCCTGGCGGAGTTCCACCCGGCTGGGCAACATCCTCCGGTTCCGGGTCAGTTCCATGAAGTGCTCCAGACCGATCAGATCGGGGTCCAGGGTATATCTCTTCATTTTTGGCGCTTATTCCTTTCCCAACAACACGATGCCAAATTCGGAATCCAGATCCACCTTTCCGTTTTTCACCATAAGCTTGGTGCCTGAATAGTAATCGAGCAAGGGGGTTCCATCTTCGAATACTGCACTTACATTGATGCTTTGCTTCCCTGGTTTCAAATCCAGTCCTGCTACAATGCGGTCGCCCTGATCGTCCTTCCTTGAAAAGAAATAGGGATTCTCAGAGATCATCTGGTGGACACCTGCTCCCACGGCGGGATGATCCCTCCGGAAACGGCCCAGTTTCTGGTAGTGTTCCAGGACTTCCCCCACAGCCACACCGTTGCGTTCCTGGTTCGAGGCTATCTCTTCCCAGTTCATCAAGCTTCTGAGGGTGGCATCTCCCTGGGTTCCTGGAATATTCAGTTTGCGGCTGCTTTCGTCGCCATAATATACCTGGGAGGCACCCGGACAAAGCAGGAGTTTGGTGCCCGCCTCCAGGACTTTTTTTCTGTCCTTATCAAAGGGACCCCCGTCGTCGTGTGAGCTGATGTAGTTCAGGACGCCTACTCCTGAGAGTTCATTGTGAAGCATGTCGGAATAAGAGGAGAACAATTTTTCGTAGGACAACTTTGCACTCTCCTTGAATTCAAAATTGATCATGGAGTGGATGCCAAAATCAAAGAAATCCACCTCCCGGTCGCCAAAACTATAATTCCGGCCACCTGAGATCCCGTATCCATATACTTCTCCCACCATGAAGAAAGATTGCTCATCCAGGACTTTGTCGGGGTGAGCCTTCTTCCATTCGGTAAAGGCAAGCTCTGCCTCTTTGCCCAATTCCGCCCAGATGCTTTCTTCGATATGTTTGGCGGTATCGAGCCGGTATCCGTCAATGCCATATTTCCTGACAAAGTCGGTGAGCCATTTAATAATGTAGTACCTGGGAGCCCTGGGATACCCGGTGCGCTCAAAAAAGGCCTCCAGTTCAGCCATCTCCTGTTCAAGCCTTCCTTCCTGCTCCCATTTTTGCATGAGCTGCGGAGGAAGGTCCACGGCCTGATCCTCTTCGGTACGAATATCAGGCAGGTTCCTGACCAGGGTGCAGGTGACCGTACTTTCATAATCCCGGTAGGTGCACTGAGGGCTTGTCCTTACCCACTCGTCGGGCCAGACCGGGTCCGTCTCTGTAACCGGTCCGGTGTGGTTGATGATCACGTCCATCACCACCCGGATCCCGTGTGCATGGGCGGTTTCCACCAGCTTCTCCAAATCCGCTTCGCTGCCAAAGTTGGGATCCATGCTGGTCCAGTCACTGATCCAGTATCCATGGAAGCCGTAAGTTAGTCCGGTACCCTCATTGGTGCCCCCGTGGATTTGTTCCAACCAGGGAGTCAGCCATAGGGCATTGATCCCCAGGCGATCAAAATAACCCTCCTCGATTTTCTGAACCACGCCTTTGATGTCGCCCCCCTCAAAACCCCGCAGCAGTCCGGTCTCCTGCGTTCTGTCAAAATTCACATCGTTGGCGGGATCGCCGTTGAAGAAGCGATCGGTTAGCAGGAAGTATACGTTGGCACTCTTCCAGCTAAAAGCAGGCGAAGGGTCCATGTCCCCATGGGCCTGAACATTGCGGCAGGAAGTAAAAATTCCGAGTCCAAGCAGTGCATACAGGATGCTGAATATCAATGCAATTCTCATGGTATTATGGTTTTAGAATGATTTTTCCTTCAGACATGTTTTGCCGGTAATCGGCCAGTGCCTCTTCCACCTTCGCCAGCGGAGTGGTTTGGCGGATGTACGAACGAAGTTCCTGGCCCAGGTGTTTTTTCACCCGGGAAATGAACCTCAGTTTAAATGGCAGGCTTTGCTTCTGCAACCAGTTTCCCAGCTGGAATCCAACAATCTCCTTATTCTTCCGGATCAATTCCCCAACATCTGCTGAGATGTTCTCCCCGGAAAGCCTGGCATAGGCT
>SPBY01000503.1 GCA_004525825.1 Bacteroidia bacterium | reverse complement strand
GAACAAAGAAGAGCGAATTTCGATTTCTACAAGCTCAATCTGGGTTCTGTGGATGGTCTGAGCTTTTTGGATGAGCCGGATGAGCGTTACTTTTCAAACCGCTGGCTCACCACCATTCTCATCGATCCGGCCATGGCCGGCAGAACCCGGGAGGATTTGTATCAGGCCCTGGAAGATCAGAATATAGAATCAAGGCCCCTTTGGAAGCCCATGCATCAACAACCGGTCTTTTCATCCTGTCCCTCTTTCCTGAACGGGACCTCGGATGAACTTTTTGCCAAAGGACTATGTCTACCTTCGGGTTCAAACATGTCAGAAGAGGATCGTCGCTTTGTACTTGACTCAATTGTCGGGTTTTTTGATAATTGATTAATTTTGCAAACAATTTTCTAAAGTAACAGTATAAGAGAGCCAGTATGAATATTACCTCACTATATTATGTGCTGCTGTCGGTGGTGGCAGTATTTGTCTACTACCTTTTAAAGCACAGATTTAGGGCGCTGTTTCTGGTCATCCTCAGCTGTGGATTTATTGCCACTTACAGCTACAAGCTGTTGGCTTATGTTCTGGTCTATGTGCTCATAAACTACCTCATTGGCAAGCGAATCCCGGTTTCGGGGAAAAAGAAATTGCTCCTGACCACTGGAATCCTCGTCAATCTAAGCCAGTTACTACTTCTCAAATACGCCTCATTTACCATCAATCCGCTTTTTGAGTTATTGCATATCCATGCAGATGCCTCCATGCTTGCCAGGATCATAGTCCCGGTGGGGGTATCCTTTTTCACCCTTCAGGGAATTGGCTATCTCGTCAACGTTAAGATGGGCTGGGAGAAACCCGAAAAGAATTTCCTTCACTTTCTTCTGTATATTGTTTTCTATCCCAGGTTCTTATCAGGTCCCATTGACAGGTCAAATCATTTTCTCCCGCAGCTGAAAGTGAGTCAAACATTTAGTGAGGAGAACATTACCAGGGGTTTCAGGCTGATATTGTTTGGCCTGTTCAAGAAAGTAGCCATCGCCGATCAGCTGGCAACTGCAGTGAATGGAGCTTATGGAAATCTGGATGCCACCGGTGAATTTACCTTCTGGATTGTTTTGTTGCTTCAGCCTCTCTACCTCTACTTCGATTTTTCGGGATACACCGATATTGCCTTTGGAATTGCCCGGGCATTTGGTCTTGAACTTCGTCCCAACTTCAACAGGCCTTTCATGTCTGAAAACATGACTGAATTCTGGAAGCGCTTTCATATTTCTCTATCCTCCTGGTTTCATGATTACGTGTTCATGAGAACCTTTTTCAGAATTCGAAAATGGGGTAAAAATGCCACTACCTATGCTTTGTTTCTGACCTGGATACTGTTTGGAGTATGGCATGGTGCGGGATGGACCTTCATGCTTCTGGGCCTCTTGCAGGCCCTTGCGGTCTTCTATGAGTTTTCGACCAAGAGGTGGCGTGTCAGGGTATTTTCCCAGCTTCCCGCTCTGCTTCGTACCTGGATGGGACGAATTTTCACCTATGTTTTTTACGCCATATCTCTGACCTTTTTCTTTGCACCCGACATCCACTCCGTATTTGCATTCTTCTCACGTTTGTCGGTTAGCAATGGCTTGACGCCTGGAGGTATGAACGATGAAATTTTCTTTCTGTGCATGTTTTTCGCCTTTGTCATTTTGTTGTTTGAATTACTTAAAAACGACTTTGCCAAGGTATTCGACAGCATGGAAGCCAGCTGGTACAGCAATAGAATTACAAACAGGGTATTAAGATGGGGACTCTATTTGGCCCTGATAACCATTGTGATTGTATTTAATAACGAGGTTCAGGAATTTATATATTTTCAATTCTAATGAAGAGACTTGCACTTAAATTGCTTTTGTTTTTGCTGGTCTTTCTGGCTTATGACAAACTGTTTATCCTGGTAGCAAACCGGTCGGCCGAGACCGAAGTGGATCGGCGTCTTGAATACCTGATAGAAGGTCAGATTAATAAAGATTTGGTGATCCTTGGATCTTCCAGGGGGAGCAGGGACATCGTTGCCAGACAGATAGAAGATGAAACCGGACTTTCAGCCTATAATTTGTGTTATCCCGGATCGAGTGTGGAATTTCATGATTTTGTTTTGCAAACCCTGCTCGAGTTCAATGAGCATCCCAAGATCCTGGTTTTGGTGGTGGACGACAACGGGGCATTCATGGAAGGGGGCGACAGAATACTTTTCCGCAGAGACCGTCTTTATCCCCTGGTCAGGTACCCCTATATCTGGAAAGAAATGGCCCAACGGGGATACCTGGATAATGAACTGGCCAGTATCATTGTTTTGCAGAGATTAAATAAATACAATTTTGATCTCAGGCAAAAGACCGCTACACCCATAGATACCATATTGGCTTGTGGATCTATGCCTGTTTCATGGCAGGATAGGGGCATTGACTGGGAATACAATTCAAGCGAAATGGCCTATCCCATCGAAGAGGAGCTTCCGGAAAAAGTAGCTGCCTTCCTGAATATGATTCAGACCTGTAAGGCTAAGGGTATCGAGCTGGTGATTGCCTTTCCTCCGAATTATAAGAAACCAAGCAGTGCTTTCGAGGACAGGATCAGGCAATTGAGTGGCGCAAATGTGCATTTCCACCATTATAATACAGAGAATCCCATATACATGGACAAAGACTATTTCTTTGACACGGAGCATCTTATGCGTGAAGCTGCCGCCATCTATACCGATGAGCTAATAGATTTCTTAAAGTCCTTTATGCCCCTTTAAATATGGGTGATTCTGCTTGTGCTTTTGGTTGCAGCAAGGGTCAGGATTTACTACCGCTTTTGACCAATATCACTTTTTTTCAGGCCAACGAACTGGTGGATATGGTAAAAGCTGTTTTTTGGAGGGTTAATTCACATTCTTCATTTTCCCTTTTTAAGTCCTCAGTTTTTCATGCAAGTCACCCGCCTGACCGTGTTTATCAAATTGAGTATGGATGGAGCTTGAATGTAGCAATGATTTTTTAACTTCGATGCAGTTTCCCGTGGGATATTATAATTTATCATCGGGAATTCTTCATTTAATAGAAATAAATAAAAAGCCATGTCTCAAAAAAAATCTACAACAAAATTCTTCTGGTTAAACCTGAATATCCTTTCCGGAAGGAACAGGAAAAGTTTAGTAACCATGGGTTTTTTACTCCTGCTGGGTG
>SPBY01000656.1 GCA_004525825.1 Bacteroidia bacterium | reverse complement strand
CTGCTGATGCAGAAACGCATCCGCACCGTGATGATCATCAGCTCCAACTACGACTTCTTCATGCTGGAGGAGGATGGCCGCATCGATGAGCAGATCTTCAACGAGTATGTGTCGCTGAACCTTAGATATCCCCCGGTGTTTTTGAAAGCCACCACAGCAGCCCAAGCTTTCCGCCTTTTAGAGGAAGAGGACATAGACCTGGTGATAGAAATGCTGAACCTGGGTGAGGACGATGCCTTTTCCCTGGCCAAGCGGATCAAAAAGAAGTATGTGGAAATTCCCATAGTGGTGCTTACCCACTTTAACCGGGAGGTAAGCCTCAAACTGCAGAATGAGGACCTGTCGGCCATCGACTATGTCTTCTGCTGGCTGGGCAACGCCAACCTGCTGCTGGCGATCATCAAGCTGATTGAGGACAAGATGAATGCTCCCCACGACATTGAGGAGGTAGGGGTACAGTGCATCATCCTGGTAGAGGACTCCATACGTTATACTTCTACCTACTTACCGGAGCTTTACAAGATTGTGATGCAGCAGACGCGCAACTTTGTGAAGGAGGCGCTCAATGAGCACCAGAAGATGCTTCGCATGCGGGGAAGGCCCAAAATCTTGCTGGCCAAGACCTACGATGAGGCCATGGAGCTCTACCAGAAGTACAAGGATAACCTGCTGGGGGTCATCAGCGATGTAAGTTTTAAGAAGGGGGACAAGCGTGACAAAGAATCCAAACTGGGAATTAGGCTGATACAGCAGATGCGCCTGGACGATCCCCACCTGCCGGCCCTGATGCAGTCGTCCGATCTCTCCAACCAGAGCCTGGCGGAAAGCCTGGGCGTAGGGTTCATGCACAAATACTCCAAGTCACTTTCCCTGGAGCTGAGAAACTACATCATTCAGAATTTTGCTTTCGGACCCTTAATATTCCGAAATCCGGATACCCTGCAGGAGGTATGCCGGGCGGAGGATCTGCAGACCCTTCAGCAAAGGATCCTCGATATTCCCGATGAGGTGCTCTCCTACCATGCTAACCGAAACGACTTTTCCAAATGGCTAAATGCCAGGGCGATCTTTCCCGTGGCTCAACTGTTTAAATATGTACGGGAGGAGGATTTTCCCAACATGGCCGACATCCGGGGCTATCTTTACGAGGCGATCTCCAGCTACCGGATCAGCAAGGGAAGGGGGATCATCGCCCAGTTTAAAAAGGAGAGTCACGATACCTACCGCACTTTTTCCCGTATCGGGGAGGAGTCGATCGGGGGGAAGGCGCGTGGACTGGCCTTTATCAATTCAGTGATCCACAAGTACAAGCTCTACAACAAATACCCCAATACGCTGATCACCGTTCCCAAAACGGTGGTGCTGAGCACCGATGTGTTTGACGAGTTCATGGAGAGTAACAAGCTTTACCAGGTCGGTCTGTCCGATCTGAGCGATGAGGAGATTCTCCAGCAATTTGTGGCGGGAAAACTGCCCGGATGGCTGCACCAGGACCTTTATGCCGTGATTTCAGTGACCAAGGACCCCATTGCAGTACGCTCTTCCAGTAAGCTGGAAGACTCACATTATCAGCCATTTGCAGGAATTTATTCTACCTACATGATCCCGGTGAACAAGAAGAATCCGGCCCAGACCATGGAACTGCTCACCAGCGCCATCAAGTCGGTCTATGCTTCAGTCTACTTCCGGGAAAGCAAGGCCTACATTCAGGCCACTTCCAATGTGATTGACGAGGAAAAGATGGGCATCGTGCTGCAGGAGGTGTGTGGCACCATGCACGGTGAATCCTACTATCCCACCCTGTCGGGGGTGGCCCGCTCCATCAATTTCTATCCCATCGAGCCGGAGAAACCGGAGGACGGCATTGCCAAGGTGGCTTTTGGACTTGGTAAATACATTGTGGACGGGGGAGTGAGTCTGCGCTTTTCACCAGCCTATCCCAAGAAGATCCTGCAGCTTTCGTCCGGCAAGATGATGCTTCGCGATACCCAGAGGGAGTTTTATGCTCTGAACCTGAAAGAAGATAGTTATCATGTAAGCACCGATGACGCTGTGAACCTGGTAAGGCACAAGATTGACGATGCCCTGGGTGATCCCAGCTTCCGTCATGTGGCCTCGGTCTATGACTATGATTCGGATATAGTGCGCGACGGACTCAATTATGAAGGGAAGAAGATTGTCACCTTTGCCGGGATCCTGCAACACGAAACTTTTCCGCTGGCTGCCATTGTGAAGGACCTGCTGGAGATTGGTCAGAAGGAAATGAACCTGCCCATCGAGATTGAATTTGCGGTGGACATGGATGTACCCAAGGG
>SPBY01000362.1 GCA_004525825.1 Bacteroidia bacterium | reverse complement strand
GTGTTTGACTCCTACCACATTCCCTTTACCGTGCTGCACCCGGGCGATTTCAAAGGGAGGGATCTTGCCGCTGATTTTGATGTGGTGATCTTTCCCGACAACGACAAGGAGGTCCTGATGACCGGCAAACGGAAGTCTGGCGATTCTTATTACATGGCAAGTTATCATCCCGACTATGTGAAGGGGATAGAAAAAGAGGGCTTTGAAAAGTTGATGAGCTTTAGCGACCAGGGCGGGATCATCCTCACCTGGGGAAGATCGGTCAAGCTATTTGAAGGGATGCTGAAGATCAAGAAGAAAGAATCCGAAGAGGAGTTTAATCTCCCTTTCAGAGACATTTCCGAGGATCTAAGCAAAGCAGGCCTTTACATACCTGGCAGCCTGGTGCAGGTGGACCTGGTGGCAGGGCATCCCCTTACCCTGGGAATGCCTGAGAGCATTGGTGTATTCTCAAGGGGACGACCCGTCTTTACCACTTCGGTTCCTATGTTTGACATGGACCGGCGGGTGATCGGGACCTATCCTGAAAAGGAGGTGCTGATGTCGGGATATGCAGCTGAAGAGGAGAAGATGGGCAACAAGGCTGCCATGATCTGGATGAAGAAAGGAAAGGGACAGTTTGTGCTGTTTGGATTTGGACCTCAGTTCAGGGCTTCCACCCAGGCCTCCTACAAACTGCTGTTTAATTCGATCCTTCTGAAGAAGATTGATTGAGTTGCTGAATCTCTTCCCTGCGTGAACTTACGTCCCAGGAGCTGTCCTGCTCATGGTCGGAATCCTCGTTTTCGGCCTGAAGCAGTACCTCCAGTTCGCTGGCATACTTTTTTGCTTCGGAGAGGTACTTTTTTTCATCCTCCCCATGATGGCGGTACAATTCATGTATGACCTTCCGGTTATGTTGCCGGAAGGTGCCAGCCAGCCGATGGGCCCTGTAATTGTTATATCCCAGATGGGTCAGCACCTCGGTTCCCAGGCTCAGTGAGGATTCAAACGTGTCGCGTTTGAAGCCATCCACTTTACGGTCGAGCAGCTCGTAGGTGTGCTCCTGGTCGATGGAGCGGACCAGGATCTTCAGGTGGGGGTAGTTCCTTTGGGCCAGGTCCACGATCTTTAGGGACTGATGCTTGTCGTCTACCGCCACCACAAGCACCTTGGCTTCCCTGGCACCGGCCGAGGCAAGCAGATCAGCACGTGAGGCGTCGCCATAATATACTTTGAATCCGATTTTCTTAAGCACCTCAATGTTGTCGGGATTGTCGTCCAGAATGGTGGCTTTGATCCCATTGGCAATGAGGAAGCGGCCCATGACCACACCGAATCGACCGAATCCTGCAATAATTACGGGGTGTCCGTTCCCCTCAATGACATCCTGCTCCCTGAGGTTCTCAGAACGGAAGGCCAGCGGGAGGATCAGCTTGTCATTCAGGAGCAGCAGCAGGGGGGTAAGCGCCATGGAGAGGGCCACCACCAGCAGGAGGATGGAGGAAACACCCACATCGATGACCCCGTTCTGCAGGCTGAAAGCCACCAGAACGAAGGCAAACTCCCCGCCCTGGGCCAGAGCAAAGGCAAAAAGGGTATTCTGCCCGCCCCGGAGTCCAAAGAATCTCCCCAGGATAAACAGGACCATAAATTTTACGGCAATGAAACTAAACAGAAGGCTTAGAATCAGTCTGGGCGACGAGATCAGCAGGCCAAAGTTGATGCTGGCCCCGACAGAGATAAAGAAGAGGCCCAGGAGCAAACCTTTAAAGGGTTCAATATCGGCCTCCAGTTCATGCCGGTATTCGTTGTTGGCTAGTACGATCCCCGAGAGAAAGGCTCCCAGGGCAGGAGAGAGACCCACCAGGTCCATCAGCATGGCAGTGGCAATGACCAGTAGCAGGGCAGTCGCTGTAAATATTTCCCGGAGTCCGGTCCGGGCAATGATCCGGAACACATATTTTACCAGGTAGAGTCCAACCACAACGATCCCGGTAATGACCACCAGCATCATAAGCACCTGGACCCATCCCGTGATTTCCAGTCCCCCGATAGTCCGGGCTTCCTCATGAGGGGCAGTTCCGGCCGAGACCGCACTGCTTGCGAAAAGGGGGATCAGAGCCAGGATGGGGACCACCGAAATGTCCTGGAACAGCAGCACAGAGAATGAAGCCTGTCCGGAGGCCTGTTTCATCAAACCCTTTTCATCCAGGGTCTGAAGTACAATGGCGGTGGAGGAGAGAGCCAGCATCAGGCCGATGGTCAAGCCTGCTCCGAGGGTTTGTCCAAGGATCACGGCGATGACTCCGATCAACACCGTAGATACCACCAGCTGGAGGCCCCCCAATCCGAAAATGGATTTTCTCATATCCAGAGGAGGTTGGGTTTTAGCTCCAATCCGATCAGGAAAAGCATCATCACCACTCCGAACTCGGCAAAATGCATCACATCCTCTCCCTCGCTTCCGATGAGTCCCAACACGAAAGGTCCGATGATCATGCCTGCCAGCAGGTAGCCCAATACCGAACCAAACCCAAGCCTTCTGGCTATCGGAACCGAAACGACCGCGGCCAGCAGATAGATCATTGCGTTCTGGAAGAAATCCTGTTGATGCATGGCTATAGGATCAAGTCGTTGATGTATTCGTACTTTCGGATCTCTTCCAGGGAATAAAGTCCATCCCGGAGTGCCCCGATCACCGTTGCATAGCGCCCAGCAGCCTCTTCGATTCCCCTTTCATCCAACAGATGGGTTCCATGGGTGACAAAGGGAGGGAGGTAGTGCATCCTGCAGAGTTTGGTGGTTTGCTCAAAGGGTGCCATCAGCTGCCTGACAGAGAACTTCCCGCTTTCCGCAGAAAGGTAAGTTTCCCTGCGTCCCCCGGTCGATATGGCCGACAGGATCTGTTTTCCTTCCAGGGCACGTCCCGTACGTCCGTAGGCAAATCCATGTTCCAGCACCAGGTCGATCCACTCCTTAAGCAGGGAAGGGGAGCTGTACCAGTAGAACGGATGCTGCCATACAAGGATGTCGTTCTCCAAAAGGACCTCCTGCTCCTTGAGCACATCAATAAAGAAGTCCGGGTAGATATCATACATGAAGCGCAGGCTTACGCCTTCCATCCCCTCCACAGCCCGGACAAGTTTTTGATTGACCCGCGATTTATGCAGCAAGGGGTGAAATACCAGGATGCTTATTCTGTTCATTAAATTCCTTCTGAGCCAGGTGATGATTCTTTTATAACAATGAAAATCGTAAATTGATCATTTCAAAAGATAATGGAATATACTGAAGTACAATGAGACACTCAACAAGCTTACTTATTATGGGAATCCTGATGGCCTCCGGTGCACAGGGATTCGGCCAGGACGTACCTTCGCAAGCCTCAGCATCTATTGTTCTAAATGCCGGTGCGGGAGAGGAAGTGATCAGCCGGCACATCTACGGACATTTCTCTGAACACCTTGGACATTGTATCTATGGGGGTTACTGGGTGGGTTACGATTCGCCCATTCCCAACACCAAGGGCATCCGGAACGATGTGGTGGAGGCCCTTAAAAAAATTCAAATACCCAACCTGAGGTGGCCCGGGGGATGTTTCGCCGATGAGTATCACTGGATGGACGGCATTGGAACAGAACGGCCCAAAATGGTCAACACCCACTGGGGTGGGGTGACCGAGGACAATAGTTTTGGCACCCACGAGTTCATGGAGCTCTGCGAACAACTGGGCACCGAGCCGGTGATCTGCGGCAATGTGGGCAGCGGAACCATCAAGGAGATGTCGCAATGGGTGGAATACATCAATTTTGACGGCATCAGTCCCATGGCCGATCTGAGAAGAGCCAACGGGCACGATAAGGCCTGGGGATTGAAATACTGGGGTGTGGGCAATGAGAACTGGGGCTGCGGAGGGAACATGACCGCTGAGTTTTATGCCGATCAGTATCGCCGCTACGCTACCTTCTGCCGAAATTACGGGGAGAACCGACTGTTTAAAATTGCGGGCGGGGCCAATTCGGAGGACTATAACTGGACCGAAACCCTGATGACGAATATTCCCCACCGGATGATGAACGGATTGTCACTGCACTACTATACATCCGACTGGAGCAATAAGGGTTCGGCCACAGAATTTGGGGAGGATCGCTATTTTGATGTACTCCGCCGCTGTCTTCATATTGAGAAGGCCATTGACAGGCACATGGAGATCATGGACAAGTACGATCCTGAGAAGCGTGTGGCCCTGGTGTTCGATGAATGGGGGACCTGGTACGATGTGGAACCGGGAACCAATCCCGGATTTCTGTTCCAGCAGAATTCCATGCGTGATGCACTGGTGGC
>SPBY01000457.1 GCA_004525825.1 Bacteroidia bacterium | reverse complement strand
ATGAAGATTATCTTCTTATCTCACAGAATGATGTATTATTCATTTCCAAGTAAGTAACCAATAAAAGAAAATAAAATGGCAAAAATGATCAAATTTGACATGGAAGCCCGCGATCGGCTGAAAAGCGGTATCGATCAGCTGGCTAACGCTGTCAAAGTAACACTGGGACCCAAGGGTCGCAATGTAATTATTGAAAAGAAATTTGGTGCTCCTCAGATCACCAAGGATGGAGTGACTGTCGCAAAAGAGGTGGATCTGGCAGATCCCGTTGAGAATGTTGGCGCACAGATGGTGAAGGAAGTAGCCTCCAAGACTAACGACGATGCCGGTGACGGTACTACTACTGCCACCATATTGGCGCAATCCATCGTGCACGTGGGACTTAAGAACGTAACTGCCGGTGCCAATCCCATGGATTTAAAAAGGGGTATCGATAAAGCGGTTATCGAAGTGGTAAAGAGCCTTAAGAGCCAAAGCCAGGAGGTGGGAGATGATAACAAAAAGATTGAGCAGGTTGCCTCCATCTCTGCCAACAATGAGGCCTCCATCGGCGCACTGATTGCTGAGGCCATGTCGAAAGTAAAGAAAGAGGGTGTAATAACCCTTGAAGAGTCCAAATCGTCCGACACCTATGTAGAAGTAGTGGAAGGAATGCAGTTTGACCGCGGTTATATCTCTCCCTACTTCGTGACCGATACCGAGAAGATGGAAGCAGTTCTGGAAAACCCGTATGTTCTGATCCATGACAAGAAGATTTCCACCATGAAGGACCTTCTTCCCGTTCTTGAAACCACTGCACAGACTGGTCGTCCACTGATGATCATTGCCGAAGATGTAGATGCTGAAGCACTGGCAACCCTGGTGGTTAACAAGCTTCGCGGATCGCTGAAGATCGCTGCTGTAAAAGCTCCCGGTTTTGGTGATCGCAGGAAAGAGATGCTGGAAGACATTGCCATCCTGACCGGTGGAACCGTGATTTCTGAAGAGAAAGGTTTGAAACTGGAAAGTACTGAGCTTGAAATGCTTGGAAATGCGGAGAAGATCTCCATCAACAAGGAGAACACCACCATTGTGAACGGTGCAGGTGAGAAAGCCATGATCGAAGCCAGGGTTGGACAAATTAAGAAGCAGATCGAGAATACCACTTCGGACTATGACCGTGAGAAACTGCAGGAGCGTCTTGCCAAACTGGCAGGTGGAGTGGCAGTCATCTACGTGGGTGCTGCTTCAGAAGTGGAGATGAAATCCAGAAAAGCCCTCTTCGACGATGCTCTCAGTGCTACCCGCGCTGCAGTGGAGGAAGGAATCATTCCCGGTGGAGGTGTTGCTTACATCCGTGCACTGGACAAACTTGAAAAGTTCAAGGGAAGCAATGATGATGAGAATACAGGTATCGCCATCGTAAGAAGGGCCCTCGAGGAACCCCTTCGCCAGATCGTAGAGAACGCCGGACTGGAAGGTTCAGTAGTTGTGAAGGAGATCAAGGATGGCAAAGGTGCTTACGGATACAATGCTCATACCGAGAAGTTCGAGAACCTGTTTGAAGCAGGTGTGATCGATCCCACCAAGGTGGCACGCATTGCCCTGGAAAATGCCGCATCCATAGCCGGTATGTTCCTCACCACCGAGTGTGCCATTGTTGATATTCCTGAGCCGGAGCCCCCAATGCCAGGCGGCGGAGGTCCCGGAATGGGCATGATGTAAATTTAGCTACATCCATATATACTCAAGAGGCTGTTCGTTCGCGTGCAGCCTCTTTTTTTTCCTATCTTTGCACTCTGAAAATTGAAAGTCCTTTATGGATCACATTCGCAACTTTTGTATCATAGCTCACATTGACCACGGCAAGAGTACCCTGGCCGACCGCCTACTGATGAAGACCGGGACCCTGGATGAAAGGGATTTTCAGGACCAGGTTCTGGACGACATGGAGTTGGAGCGGGAGCGGGGCATTACCATCAAGAGCCACGCCATCCAAATGGAGCATACACATGAAGGGAAGAATTACCTCCTGAACCTGATCGATACCCCGGGACATGTGGATTTTTCATACGAAGTCAGCCGCTCCATTGCGGCCTGCGAAGGAGCTCTCCTGGTGGTGGATGCCACCCAGGGAATCCAGGCCCAGACCATCTCAGTCCTCTACCAGGCCATTGACCATGATTTGGAGATCATTCCCATCCTCAATAAGATGGACATGGACAGCGCCATGCCGGAGGATGTAAAGGACCAGATCGTGGACCTGCTTGGTTGCAACCGCGATGAGATTATCGAGGCCAGTGGAAAAACAGGGATGGGCGTGGAAGAGATCCTGGAAGCCATCATACATCGAGTTCCTCCGCCGGAAGGAGATCCGGATGCCCCGCTTCAAGCCTTGATATTTGATTCCGTGTATAATTCCTATCGGGGTATTTTTGCCTATTTCAGGATTAAACATGGCACCATCCGCAAGAGGGATATGGTGAAATTCGTGGCTACAGGCAAGCAGTATGATGCAGATGAAATCGGAGTGCTGAAAATGGGGCCCGAACCCAGGGACCAGCTGTCGGCCGGTGATGTGGGGTATATCATTTCTGGGATCAAAACTTCCACCGAGGTAAAAGTGGGGGACACCATCACCCATGTGGACCGCCCGACCAAAGAGATCATTACCGGTTTCGAGGATGTGAAACCCATGGTATTTGCCGGAATATATCCGGTGGATGCGGACGATTACGAGGACCTGCGCACCTCCATTGAGCGGCTGCAGCTGAACGACGCTTCTCTCACTTTCATCCCCGAATCATCAGCTGCGCTCGGATTCGGATTCCGCTGCGGTTTCCTGGGCTTGCTCCATATGGAGATCATCCAGGAGAGGCTGGACCGGGAGTTTGACATGGATGTGATCACCACGGTGCCCAACGTCTCTTTCAATGTGATCACCACCAAGGGGGAGCTGGTCACAGTGCACAATCCATCGTGCCTGCCGGTTGCCACTGCCATAGACCACATAGAGGAACCTTATATCACTGCCCAGGTTATCTCAAAGTCCGGTTACGTGGGTTCTATCATGACCCTTTGCCTGGAGAAACGGGGAACCCTGAAGAACCAGGTATACCTGACCAGCAACCGGGTCGAACTTACCTTTGAAATGCCCCTGGCCGAGATCGTGTTTGATTTTTACGATAAACTTAAAAGCATATCCAGAGGCTATGCCTCCTTTGACTACCATCCCCATAGCTACCGAAGAGCCGACCTGGTGAAGCTGGATATCCTGCTTAACGGGGAGATGGTCGATGCCCTTTCCACCCTGATGCACCGAGACAATGCCTACGATTTCGGGCGACGGATGTGTGTGAAGCTGAAGGAACTGATCCCCAGGCAGCAGTACGAGGTGGCCATCCAGGCAGCCATTGGCGCCAAGGTGATTGCCCGCGAGACGATAAAAGCAGTTAGAAAAGATGTGACTGCCAAGTGT
>SPBY01000216.1 GCA_004525825.1 Bacteroidia bacterium | reverse complement strand
CATTTCCCAACCTGTGTCACCGAGCCAGAAGAAGGGCTCACCCTCCGAGGTCACCAGGAAGCGCTGGTTGTCAGAAACCCTGAGAAATTGGGCTGGTAACTCAGTTCCAATAAGCAAGACAGCCAATAAAATTAGCCATGATTTACAGTTCATCATAAAAATAATATTAATGAAGGAACCCTATTAATCTACCTTATGATCCATAAGCCCAATAAGAAGATCAATTCGCTTTCCATAAATTGAATTTCCTGCAGTAGTCCTGGCTTCACCAAGTAAACGTCTCATCGTGCCCGTAATTCGTGAATTGCCAGGTGCGTCATTGTAAATTGCTTCCACATATTCATGAAACTGCTTCATTTCTTGGCTCGCAGGTCCGTAAAATAGGGTATAATATTCTTCTAGTAATGCATCGACGTCTTGGTTAACGTCCCAGTACAGTCGTGCTGTTATATAGGTATTGAGACTGTTTCCTGCATAGATGTCGTAGCCACGATCCCAATCATCATAGGCGGAAGAAAGCACCTCTATATCTTCTCCTTGTGATTTTCCCTTAAAGTATCGAAGATCTTCTGCAATGATATGTGGGTATATGGAAGGAATTGATTCAGATTCGCGACCTACTGTATTATCTAAATAGAAGGTTCCAATATAAACTTCCTTTGAGGTAAGGAACTCAAACCAGTCCTCAAACAGTGCCCTCTGTTCTTCTTTGTATTTTTCGTCTTCCAGGTCTGACCTGCTATAGGTAAAAGTGGCTACGAGATTTGGTGCAGGAGGCTTGGTAAGTTTTGTCGGAACATTCTTATAAGCAGGATAAATACTACAACTAACCTTCCTTTCCAGGCCGTACTCATTGTAGATGTCCCACGCCAGATTGTTTACATATTCCCAAACATAATCTGATAATCTTCCATAATAGTTTCTTGGATAATAGGAGTCCCATGCAGCACACTCTTCGTCTGATTCATCTGAAATCCAGTTATATCCGTCAGAGGGCATGGCGCTGATGATTGTTTCGTCATAGATGTCAATGATTGCTTTTATATAGGCTAGATTTTCTTGATATAGGCCCTCTGAGCATAAGTCAGGCTTAGGTTCATCCCCATTTTGTCGCCCCCCTCGAGAGTTCCAAACAGTATAGTATTCTGGATGATTAATCTTCATATAGTCGTTGTCAATTACTGGCGTAATACCATGTTCTGGAGGGTATGCCATGTAACTTTCCTGCGCGTTTGTACGAAGTCGAAACTGCCACAGGATCTCATCGTCGTCTGAGCCGGAGAAACCCATATAATATATATAGAAATCTCTTAGCTTAAAGTCAGGATTCACAGTCTTGCAGACAGAATCAAAACGAATACTACGCTTTGTTGGTATTATCTCGCCTATGTCTCCAGGGTAGTACCATCTAGCTCCTTGTTCATACAGAAATTCATGAACAGCATTGAAGCTACCTCGTCCATCTCCTTCCCAAAGATCCCATTCTGGGTCGTATCTACGGAAAATAGAGTGGATATAGTAGTTGTTCCACGTGGCGCCCGTGAGGTCGTACCATTTCTTATAAAGAGCTGGCGAATCTCTTTGTGCCCTACTAGTGCTGTGAGGTCCAAGAACAGTGTACTCCTTATCATCGCCTATAAGAACAAGATAATCATCTCCTGAGACCATCTTAAAACCACCGTCTCTACAACCTTCGCTCGTTATCCCTAACTCATCTGTGTTGCGACTTCTACCCACATATACTTTAAAGAAAATGCTATCATCAACAGTTGTCCTAACAGGAAGAACTTCCCCGGTCATTTTCCTGATAGCTGTTTGTAGTTCTTTCGCTGCTATGTACACTGTGGAAGAAGCACTTGGAGAGATTATAATTTGCGCTTTTGGAATGCCATTTTCCACAAGATAATGCTCTTTCTCATCCTTATCGAGCATGTGCAGCAGTTCAGAGCCCGCATCTTCCAAGTAGATAATGGATTCTCTATCTTCACTTGCCAGGAAGCTCTGGTTTTCCGATACCCTTTGACAAGTGGCCGACAGAATAGTTCCCATTAACAAAACAGCCACAGTGCGTAAAAATAATTTATAATTCATCTCAGCTAGCTTTTATGCATAATCCTATTTGAATTTCACCCAATCTACCGAAAACAGGTCTTCCTCCTTCCCGCTAAATACCAACCAAAGAGCTCTTACACCCACTATCTCTTCTGCCGGAGCTGAAAGGGTGTTCCACGCAGGATCTTCCCCCGATCCCTCAACCTCGAAATAAGCAATACGGGGCCCCCAGGGCATATCTGCATGCACACTAATCTCTCCAGGGGATTGACCTGGTCTAACGCGAATATAAAAGGAATCTACACCCCTTCCAAAATTCACATATTTGTAGGCGGCCTTATCCATATCTCGGATCTCTCCAAGCTCCTCATTATCTGGAGCACATTTCTGTATCCTGACATTTCCATGCAGCAGGCAAGCCCTTTCGGCAGGAATCTGGGAGCCAGCTTTCAAAGGCGGACCTGCCCCCTGGGAAGTCATCTCCACCTCGTCGATACTGCCGTCCTCATTGAAAAAAATGGGCTCCATGCAGGCCTTGCGCATCATCTGACTGTTGTGAGTCGAGCGGTGATAAAATACATACCATTGTCCGTTGAATTCCATGATGGAGCCATGGTTGTTCCAGTTTCCCGGATCGCAGTGGTCGTTGTCCACAATCACTCCCCCATAGCTAAAGGGCCCCATGGGTGAAGTACTGGTGGAATATCCTATGCAGGTGGGCATCCCAGCCCTGCCCAGGTGGGCATAAAGCAGGTAGTAGATTCCATTGCGTTTGACCATATGTGCCCCTTCGTGGAAATAGTGTTCATCTTCGGTGACCACATTATCGGTAATGGATGCCTGGTCGAGGGTCCGCATGTCGGATTTCATCCTTGCCATTTTACAAGTGAACTGTCCCCAGATGTAATAGGCCTGACCATCATCATCTATGAACAGGCAGGGATCGATCTGATTGTGTTCCCCCACATCGATGGCTGTTGCCTTCTGAAAGGGTCCCGTCGGGCTTTTAGAAACCGCCACGCCTTCGGCATGGTCGGGATCGGGCTGACAGTAATAGAGGTAGTACTTATTCCCCTTTACCTGGCAATCCGGTGCAAACAGAAGGGCATCGCTGTAGTCCACCTGGTCCTCCTCCCCCTGTGAGGAAAAACTATTCCTGTGAATGGTCCACTTGACCAGGTCTTCGGTCGATAACACGTGGTAGTTATAAGAACAGTAGTAATCAACGCTCTCATCCACAGACCCATAGATATATAGCTTTCCATCCTCCCATACCCTGGCCGTGGGATCGGCCATGTAAAGGCCGGGGGGCACAATGGGATTCTGGGCAAGTGCTGGACTTCCGGTCAGCAGCACCGGCACCAGGAACAGAACCAGCAAAGTCTTTCTCATAGGCTCAATATCAAATGGAGGGTTCCGGCCCATAGACGATCACATCGCCCAAATCGATCCTGTAACCCTCTGTCGGATTTTTCCAAACCACTTTTACCGTGTGATCGCCCTGCTCCAGGTTGTATTTCCAGGTCACTTCGTGCCTTCTGCCCTGGTATCCGGTGGGCATGGAAGCTAGCTCATGCAACTCGCCATCCACATATACCTCTACTTCCAGCTTTAAATCCTCTCCATCCATGAGCTTTCTTGCACCACCTCTAAGTACAAATCCATTTCCAGTAAAGTCAAAGCTATGTTCTGTTTCTCCGCCTACTGCCAGGGAATTGCCACCCCAGGGAGCATTTATCTTCTTTACCGGAAAGTGACCTTCAAAGGCCTTTTCAAACTTGACGGGTAGGGGCGCTTCCACCTTTATCTTTAAGCCGTCCTCCATTTCTTCTCCCCCGTTGCGCTTCACCATTTCCACGGCCTGCCTGAAGCCCATGTCGTAGGTATCGTTCAGGGAGATGGTGGTGTATTTGAAATCCATGTCCTCCACCTTGTCCAGACCCTGCTTCCAATATTCCGGAAGGGCATCGTAGCCCAGAATGGTGCCCAGGATCCCTCCGGAACTGGCCGGATTGCAGTCTGAATCCTGACCACACCGGGTGCTGATATCAATGGTCTTCCCAAAATCGCCTTCTCCATACAACAAGCCGATTACGATATAGGCAGCATTGATCTTGGCATCGATGTTAAAGGGAACAAATACTCCATCGGGACAACCAATGTCGGACGACCACTTTCTCTCCGCCTCGAACCAGGTTTGCTTCCAGTCGTCCGGATTCGCCTCGTACCAGCCAATCACATCGCTGATACACTGGTAGAACTCACTCTGCTCCGGAATGGTCCTCAGCGCTTCTTTCACGATGAATTCCACATCGTTCGACCAGAAGGAAAGGGAATACATGGCTGCCACATAGACACCGCCATACCAGCCATCTCCATAATTCATGATGTGGCCCACACGGTCACACACCTCCGAGGAGGAATTGACCATGCCGGGGTTCATCAGTCCAGCAAAATCGGCCTCAATCTGGAAATCAATATCATCGGCATGGGGATTGTTCTCCCAGTGTCCGGAAGCCGGAGGTTCCAGGCCGTTCATGATGTTGTAGCGCGCTGCCTGGTTGGCATGCCACAGCATATACTCCGCATAGGCAAAAGCCTTGGCATGCGAAGTAGCCGGGGCATCCAGCCCCTCCTTTTCAAAGACCTCCACAAAAGTCAGGTCCATGTAAACATCGTCATAGAGTCCGGGTGCATAGGTATAGTACCACTCCATTTTTGTCTCGTCCCAATCGATGGGAACATACTCCTGGATCATGGTTCCATTGTACTTAAATTCGGTAGGTCCCCCGTAGGTGCATCCTATGACCTGTCCGGCCCAGCCTCCCTTGATCTTGTTCATCAGGTCGGTTTTGGATAAAGTGAATTCTACGGGATAGTCGACACTGGCAGCGGCACTCCCACGGTCAGCCGGGGTGCATGAGCACATGAGCAGTGAAGCAATAACAAATGCGGATAAAACGCTTTGGGTTAGTTTCATGGTAGGTCTATTTTAAATGGTCTTTTAGAAAATTATCAGTCTCCTCCCTTCGGGGGATGGAACTCTGGGCGCCCAGTTTCTGAACGGAAAGGGCGGCAGCAGCATGGGCATGTAGAATGGCCTTCTCCAAATCAAGGCCTTCAGCCAGTGAGACGGCCAGCTGACCATTGAACACATCCCCGGCAGCTGTTGTATCCATGGCCTGCACACGAAAGCCAGGGATCAATTTCTGAAGACCGGAAGCTTGATCTGACAGGAAGGCACCCTGTGAACCCATGGTGATGATCACTGTTTGAATGCCCCTTTTATGCAGGGCATCGGCTGCCTTTATGGCCGAAGCTGCATCACTCACCCCGATCCCTGTGAGCTTTTCCGCCTCGGTCTCATTGGGCGTAATGATATCCACCTTCTCCAGAATTTCATTGCTTAGCTCGGCGGCAGGGGCCGGATTCAGGATCACCCGGGTATCAAATTCTGCACAGAGCTCCACCGCTTTCTGAACGGTTTCCATAGGAGTCTCCAGCTGGACCAGCATGTAGTCTGCTTCTTCAAAGGCCTCCTCTGCTTCCTCCAGATCGGCAGCGCTAAGCTCGCCGTTGGCCCCTGAAGCCACGGTAATGGCATTCTCTCCCTTTTGAGAAACCGTAATCATGGCGATGCCGGAGGGCACCCCTTTGCAAACCTTGATGTCCTCTGTATTGATGTTGTCCTTTTTGTAGCCCATGATGGCCTCTGCTCCATAGGCATCATCCCCCACCGCCGCAATGAATACCACCTCTCCTCCTTCCCTTGCAGCGGCCACGGCCTGGTTGGCTCCCTTCCCGCCGGGAAAGGTTTGAAACTGTCCCCCCCGGAGGGTTTCTCCCGGTCGGGGAATTTCCGGAACTTTAATGATCAGGTCGGTGTTGGAGCTT
>SPBY01000577.1 GCA_004525825.1 Bacteroidia bacterium | reverse complement strand
TAATAAAACTATATATAATTCAAGTATGACACATTTTTTACAGCCTTATTCAACAAAAGGATTAAAAGACTCTCAGAAAACTTTAAGTTTAAGGTGACAACTTCGAAGCTTATCCATGATCATAGATTCACATCATCACCTCTGGACTTATAAGCCGGAAGACTATGGATGGATGAATAATTCCATGGGAATCCTTAAAAGGGATTATCTGCCGGAGGATCTGGAGCCACTGTTAAAGGAATCGGGAGTTAGGGGTACAGTGGTGGTGCAGGCCAGGCAAAGCCTTGAGGAGACAGAGTGGCTCCTGGAACTGGCCGAAAAGAATCCCTTCATTCTAGGTGTGGTTGGCTGGGTGGATCTAAGCTCACCCGTGCTGGCTGAACAGCTGGATAAGTTTAGCAGTCATCCCAAACTGGTCGGGGTCAGGCATGAGATTCACGATGAACCTGATGATGATTATATGTTGAGGCCTGATTTTGTGCGGGGGATAGGCCTCTTGGAGACACATGGTCTGGTCTATGACCTGTTGCTTTTCCCAAAGCACCTCCGCAAGGCCACCCAATTGGTGAAGACCTTTCCAGAACAGAGCTTTGTATTGGATCATCTGGGAAAACCGCTCATCAAGTCGGGTGAGCTTCAGCCCTGGAAAACAGATATTGAAGAACTGGCTGCCCTGCCCAATGTTTGGTGTAAACTCTCAGGCATGGTAACCGAGGCTGATCTCCTGTCGTGGAAACAGGAGGATTTTATATCTTACATGGCCATAGTGTGGAATTGCTTTGGGCCGGATCGGGTGATGCTGGGGAGCGACTGGCCGGTATGTACTTTGGCGGGGACTTACCATGAGGTGATGGAGATATCCCGGGAGTTCGTTAGCGAACTGAATAAAACAGAACAAGAGAGAATATATTTCCAGAATGCCATAGATTGCTACCAACTACAAACTGAAAACTAATGGAGAAGAAGAAATTTAAAGTACTTGAAAAAAAGTACCTGGTTCCTTTCATACTGATTACCTCATGTTTTGCCTTCTGGGGATTTGCCAACGACATTACCAATCCCATGGTGAAGGCCTTTTCCAAGATTTTCCTGATGAATACGGTGCAGGGATCCCTGGTCCAGGTGGCTTTTTACGGGGGCTATTTTGCCATGGCTTTTCCAGCTGCCATCTTTATCCGCCGCTTTACCTACAAGGCTGGGATCCTGGTGGGACTGGGATTATATGCCACGGGCGCGTTATTGTTTATCCCGGCCAGTGCCATTGGTCTCTATGCTCCATTTCTGATCGCCTATTTCATTCTTACCTGCGGTTTGTCCTTCCTGGAGACCAGTGCCAATCCCTACATTCTATCCATGGGAGCTGAGGAGTCCTCCACCCAGCGGCTAAACCTGGCCCAGTCCTTCAATCCCATTGGCTCCATCACCGGGATGTTTATAGCCAAGACCTTTATCCAGGCACGGCTCGATCCCATGGATACTTCGCAGAGGGAACTTTTAAATCCAGCACAGTTTGAGGCAGTAAAGACAAGTGATCTGGATATCCTGGCCTCCCCCTATATTATCATCGGGCTGGTGATCATCATGATGTTTGTCCTGATTGCCCTGGTGCGGATGCCAAAGAATGCGGATTCCAAACGTACCATCGATTTCTTCCCCATTCTGAAAAGGATCTTTTCCATTCCCCGTTACCGGGAAGGGGTGATCGCTCAGTTCTTTTACGTGGGTGCCCAGATCATGTGCTGGACATTTATTGTACACTACGGAACCCGCTATTTCATGAGCCAGGGAATGGGAGAGCAGGAGGCTGAGGTTCTCTCACAGCAATACAACATTGTGGCCATGGCCATCTTCATTGTCAGCCGTTTTGTGAGTACCTTTCTAATGAGGTATGTGAAACCGGGACGACTTCTGATGTTTTTTGCCATCGGCGGATTTGCATTGGTAACCGGGGTGATCCTGATCCAGGGGATTGTTGGGTTATATTGCCTGGTGGGTGTCTCAGCCTTCATGTCGCTGATGTTTCCCACCATTTACGGGATTGCCCTCAGGGGAATGGGCGAGGATGCCAAGTTCGGGGCAGCCGGCCTGATCATGGCCATCCTGGGAGGCTCGGTCATGCCACCCCTGCAGGGAGCCATTATAAAGCAGGGAGTTATAATGAATATGCCTGCTGAGAACATCTCCTTCATTTTCCCACTGATATGTTTTGTGGTGGTGGCCATCTATGGTTATCGAACCCGGGCATTTGCCCATTAGAGATCTTAGCATGAAACTGACCCAGAAGAAAGCTCTTGGAAGTACGGGCCTCTCACTACCACAGGTGGTGTATGGCACCAGCTATCTGGGGAATATATACACTGCACTTTCTTTTGACGAAAAGCTGGCCTTGATCAGGAAGTGGTTTGAATGTACAGAAAAGCCTGTGGTCATTGATACTGCAGGAAAATACGGGGCAGGTCTGGCCCTGGAAGTTATTGGTGAAGGACTGGCGCAACTGGGTGTCCGGCCCGAGGAGGTGGTCATCAGCAACAAGTTGGGATGGTACCGGGTACCGCTGACCACCGAGGAACCCACCTTTGAATCCGGGGTGTGGGTGGATTTGCAGAACGATTGCATCCAGACTTTTGGCTATGAAGAAATTCTGAAGTGCTTTATCCAGGGAAATGAGCTGTTGGGTGGGACTTACCGGTCCGAAGTGGTATCCATCCACGATCCGGATGAATACCTGCTGGCAGTCATTGATCCGGCTGACCGGGACCAAAGGTTTATGAAGCTCCTGGAATC
>SPBY01000665.1 GCA_004525825.1 Bacteroidia bacterium | reverse complement strand
CTGCCGGTCGACCAGGCAGGGAATATCCTGAATACAGACAATCTGTTTCCGGACCTGGCCCTGAATCAATTGGGCACCACCGCAGGCATTGTCTTTATGCTGGGAATTGCCTCCGCCGCTTTCTCCTCGGCCGATTCCGCCCTGACCTCGCTGACCACTGCCTTTTATACCGACTTTCTCCACCTGGATCATAAAACGGATGCAGAGAAGCTTAGGATCCGGATGCGCATCAATATTGCCTTTGCGCTCATCCTTATCACGATCATCATGATCTTTCGTGCCGTTAACAACGACAGTGTGATCAACACCGTATATACCATCGCAGGATATACCTACGGTCCGCTGTTGGGATTGTACGCCTTTGGCCTGTTTACCAGGCACAAAATCAGGGATAAGTGGGTTCCCGCGGTGGTCCTCCTGTCGCCCGTGATGGCCTGGCTGTTAAATCTCCTCCTGATCAAGGGCTTTGGATTTCACCTGGGATATACGCTTTTACTCTTTAACGGCATGATCACCTTTGCAGGGCTCACTTTAATCCGGACAAAGGGGCAGGATAGCTTTTCTGTGAATCCATAAACAGAAATGGTCTGAATCGGATTTATTGGCGTAATTTTGTTACATGGATACAGGCAGCCAGGAGCTGAACTGCAACTCCTGCACCCTGGATGTAAAGTGCCTGAACAGGCTGGTCCCGGGTGAGCAGGACTTTGAGGTGGCTAACAAGGTCATGGTCATCTATCTGAAAGGGGAGATCCTTTGCAAGGTGGGTGGATTTCCTTCAGGGGTGAAGACCGTCCTGGAGGGCTTTGTGAAGGTCTTTGTGGAGGGTCCCGGGCACAGGAATATCATTATGAAGATCCTGAGTCCCGGGGAATTCCTGGGACTTGCCTCCATTTGCGGGTGTGTGACCTACTCCTATACGGCCACGGCCCTGAACGAATGCCTGGTCTGTTCCATTGAGCGGGACACGGTGATGGATCTGATCGGGAAGAACGGAAAATTCGCCTACGAGATTGCCAAGTGGTACTGCGTGAACTACGACCGGGCCTATGCGAAAATCAGCAGCCTGGGGTTCAAGCGCCTGCCCGGAAGGATGGCCGATGTGCTTTTCTACCTCGACCAGCCGCGGTTAAGGTTGCATGCCATTTACGAATACCTCTCCCGCAAAGAACTGGCCGACATGGCCGGTATTTCCACGGAAAGTGCTGTGAGGATCCTTTCGGAATTCGACAAAAGCGGAATCATCAGCCTTTCCGGAAAGGAAATTTCCATTCTCGATCACAGCCGGCTTGAACATATCAGCCACTCAGGCTGACGATCCTTTCCTTCCGGGACGATCACCTCTTGTTGTCCATCAATGATTTGCTTGTCCGCTCCACTCTATTTCCTTGTTCATAATCAATGGTCCGCTTGTTTTGAAAACCCCTGAAAATATTGACATCCGGGGGCTCTCCGGCGTACCTTTACATAGAGCTTAACTATTTTAAAACCAGGGCAAAATGTTCAAAAAAGTTTCAGAGATCATTGAGCTCATCGAGGAGTACCACGAAGGATTGAGCGACTATTTCCTCTCCCTCGAAACCAAGACCGGGGACGAGAGGGTGAAAATGCTGCTTGAATTTCTCGGCAAGAGCGAGGCATTCCTGGCCGAGTACCTTGAAACATACAGGAAAACCACCCCAAACCGGATCATGAACGCATGGGTAAAATATGTACCCTGGCTCCCCACCGATATATATTGTGAATGCAGGAAAAACGTGAATCTCCAGCCTCCGCTGAATACCTACAATGTGCTGAATGCCGCGATCCATTTTGACGACTGCCTGATCAGCTTCTACACCACCCTGGTGCAGGAGATCCAGAATGAGCGGGTGGGAGAGATATTCTCCAACCTGCTGCGCGTGACCAAAAAACACGAAATGAATCTTGCCAGGGACATCTCCTGGCTGCATGATCTTTAATAGAACAATCCCCCCTTATGTTCGATGACCTGATCACCTTTGCCGGACTCACTTTGATCCGGATCCACGGACCCGTGCAAGCTGTTGCGCCGTAAGATAAGTTCACCTGTCCTGCTGGTGGGTGATAATTAGCAGAAAATCATTGACTTTCTCTTGGAAGTGGCATAAATTGTATGCCAGGACCCCAAAAACATTTATGATGGAAAAATTTGAAATTCAAAGGAAAATTTTCACTGCAAACGCTGTACTTATGCTCCTGGCAGCTGTATCACTGGCTGTCGTCATACCGAGACTTTT
>SPBY01000208.1 GCA_004525825.1 Bacteroidia bacterium | reverse complement strand
ACACCTTTCCACAGGGTGACAAGTATGGTGACCAGCATGGCTGCAAAATCGGTTTTTGAATAGACCCAGGCATGTTTCAAAGCACCAAAATTCACCAGGGTCATTACAGCCATAATGATGGTGGCTCCCAGGACTGCTTTTGGCAGGAAGAAAAGCAATGGAGTGAGAAAGAGAGTGGCAATTGCGATGCCAATGGCTGTGAAGGCACCAGCCGCAGGGGTCTCAGCGCCTGCATCAAAGTTTACTACCGATCGTGAGAATCCTCCGGTAACCGGGAATCCACCCGATATGGCAGCACCGATGTTAGAGGCACCGAGAGCGATCAGCTCCTGGTCGGGGTCTACTCTCTGACGCCTTTTGGCGGCCAGGGTCAGGGCGACAGAGATGGACTCCACATACCCCACTATTGAAATGAGAATGGCGGGAACAAGGAGTTTGATCCAGAGCGACATATCCAGTGGAGGCAAAGCAACCTTTGGCAAACCTTTGGGTACCTTTCCAACGATTGCAACCCCTTTATCTGCCAGGCCCAGACCTGCAACAATGAGAATGGTAAAAACAATGGCAAGAGCAGGTCCAATCTTCACCAGGATGTCTGCAACTTTTACTCCAACCCCAATCCGTACCAGAAGGGGTTTCAGCCAGCGGCGAACTCCGAAAAGAAAGATAAGCGAACCTATGCCAACTGCTGCAGTAATGATATGGATATCACTGATATTGTGCCAGAGTGAGATGGCTACATCCACAAAACTTTCTCCATGCGCAGATACTCCGAGAACCGGGCCGAGCTGACCTGCAGCAATCTGAATACCTGAGGCTGTAATGAAACCCGCGATGACCGGATGGCTGAGAAAGTTGGCAAGAAATCCCAGTTTCAGAAACCCAATAAGAAGAAGGAACAAACCAGAAACCATGGCCAGTGCGATGGCTGCTCCCAGGTACTCGGGTGTTCCCTGTGTGGCCACCTGGTTGACTGCTGCCGCTGTCATAAGAGCACCTACGGCCACCGGGCCCACCGCAAGGGTACGCGAAGAACCAAAGATGGCGTACAAAATAAGCGGAGCTATGGAGGCGTAAAGCCCGACTTCAGGAGGCAGACCGGCCAGTATAGCATAGGCCAGCGATTGGGGAATCAGCATCATGGTTACGATTATTGCAACGATCATGTCGTTGCTGAAGGTCTTTTTATTGTATTTTGATCCCCAGTCAAGGATTGGCAAATAGCTTTTCAGTACACCCATCACGGATGATTTCCCTTTATTATTTTCCACTTTTTCAGTCGGTTTTATGATTTACGTTGTAATATTTTATGTTGTTGCACTCGTCTTTATAGCCTTTTTGCCCATAAGAGGGGCAATAATAATACCGAGGATAAATGACCACAAAGTCCAGATGATAACCATCGCCACCATATTCGGTGTTACATTTGTAATGGCAAGAACACCTATCAGGACAGCGGCTATATTCCGGGTACCCATTCCCAGTGACATAACAACTCTCTCACCCCTGTTAAGGCCAAATCCCCCATAAAATGAGATCAGTGCCATCACAACCATAAAAATGGTCAGGGAAAGCATTGCCATGCTGCCGGCGGTAGCCCACATCTGCTTGTAATAAAGCAGCAAGCAGAAGATGATTGTCAATAATGTAGACAGGCCTGCCAGCTTCTTTACTGGATTGAATATTTTATCAGCCACTTTGCTTGCAAAAGTTTTGATTAAGGCGCCAATAAGCAAAGGTAACAGCACTGTTATAAAGAGCGGTTTCAGGAGCGACATTACACTCAAATCTATCCCCTTGACCAGCATAGGAGCGATCAACGGCATTAAGAGGGATGTGCCGATCACTGCTACCGGAATGAAGGCTCCGGCGAAGACAACATCTCCATGCGCTTTAGGGAGTAGCGGCGGGAGAAATGGTGCACAGGGAGCCAGGCTACCGATGAACAACACTATTATATATCCATTATCCAGGGGAATTAACAGGGTAATCAGATAAGCGATAGCTGGGCCGACCACCCAGCCTAATCCAAACGTTAGTCCCAGGAACTTCGGATTTCCAACTATCTTGATCATCTGGCCAAGATCCACCTGCAGCCCCATGCTTAGGAGGTTCGTTACGGTGAACACTATAACCAGTGGGTTAAATATTGACTGACAAAACTGTAAAATTTCGTTCATAGCATAAATTATTTAAAGTTAATCTGCACGATGTGAACGTGAAAGCATGCTTCCTGATATATTTTTTGCTTTGAATCCGTTTTGCAGGAGAATTCGGGTTGCATAATATGATCGCTGTGCTGACCTGCAGAAAAGAGCTATCTCACGATCACGGGGAAGTTCAGCCAGGCGCGAACGCAGCTGTGGAAGCGGTATATTGACAGCGCCGGGAACCGATTCTACCTCTACTTCCTGAGGGCTTCGAACATCCAAAAGGAAGCTGTCTCCCAGGCTATCCCAGTGAACAAGCGGCATGTCGCCACGTAGTACATCAGCGGCAATCATTCCGGCAAAGTTTACAGGATCTTTTCCTGTGCCATAAGGCGGAGCATAGCAAAGTTCTGACTCTTCAAGATCATAAATGGTACAACCCATCTGGATAGCCATCGCAAACGAATCGATACGTTTGGGAACACCATCTTCACCCATAACCTGAGCTCCAAGAACCAGACCGTTCGATTTTCTGAATATGAGTTTTACGGGCAGTGTTTTTGCACCGGGGTAATAACCTGCATGTGAATTTGGATAGAGATAGATCTTCTCGTAATCTTTATCTCCAAGGGCTATTAATTGTTTTTCACTTACACCTGTCTGGGCAATTGCAGCATCAAAGAGTTTGCAGATTGAAGTGCCCTGTGTTCCGCGGAATCGGGAGGCGCGACCTGCAATCACATCAGCTACAATACGTCCCTGCCTGTTTGCAGGACCCGCAAGAGGAATAAGTGCCCATTGACCTGTAACGAAATTTTTTACTTCACAGGCATCTCCAAGTGCAAATATGTCAGGATCGGATGTTTTCATCTGATCATCAATACGCATGCCTCCGAGTTGTCCTATTTCAATTCCGGCCATTTTCGCCAGTGAGAGTTCAGGTTTCACTCCAATTGCCATAATCACCACATCAGCGGGATAAACTTTTCCTGAATCAGTTAGGACTTCAAGTCCACCCATCTTCCCTTTTTGAAAACCTGCCACACCATCACTAAGTTCAACTTTAACGCCATGCTTTCTTAAGTAACGTTCTACAAGGCGAGCCATCTCAGTATCCAGTGGAGGCATCACCTGGTTTAGCTTTTCAACCAGTGTGACATCAAGTCCGCGTTCTTTCAGATTTTCAACCATCTCAAGGCCAATGAAACCGCCACCGATCACAACAGCATTTTTAGGTTTTGATATGGTATCGACACCTGTGAATGAAGTACTACCCGTACGGTCAATATCGCGGTCGAGCCATTCTCTGATATGCCTGGCGTCAGGTACCGTCCTTACAGAGAAGATTCCCGGAAGATCAATACCAGGAAGCGGTGGACGAATAGGTGCTGATCCGGGAGAAAGAACCAGTTTATCATAGCTCTCCGTAGTTACTTCACCGGAAACATGATTTTTAAGCTCTACTGTTTTTGCTTTGGAATTGATACCAATGACTTCGCAATTTATCCGGCAATCGACCTTGAACAGTACACGAAACATTTGTTCTGTTGCAACCAGCAGGTTTGCCTCTTCTGCGATGGTTCCTCCCACATGGTATGGCAATCCACAATTGGCGTAGGAAACATATGGTCCACGCTCTACCATAAGGATTTCAATTCTCTCATCTAACCTGCGAAGACGTGCAGCACATGATGCTCCACCGGCTACTCCGCCAACAATAATTACTTTCATTAGTATAATATTTATATTAATATATTATTCAAAGATTGAACCTGCTGAAAGGACCATAGTGACATATATCTTATTTAATAGTATATCCCTTACCCTCAATGCAGGCTGAAAAAGCTTTTTTAAAATTATCTTTCATATCCTGTTCTGTCGCGGCTACAGTTGCCTGGGCCTGCTGGTTCTGCTGAGCCTGGGCATTTTTTCCCGCACGCCGGCCCTTCATAGCCCCGGCTGTAGCCCCAATTGCCGCTCCTTTACCTGCATCACCGGCAATGGCTCCGATGGCAGCACCAGCAGCGGCTCCCTTAGCCGCTCCAACAACTGCACCCCCGGTTGGACCGGTTGCAGGAAGAGGAGCCTCTATTTTGGGAAGATCGAGAGGATCGATGCCGGATTGCTCAACTGCCCATTTATAGCACTCAAATTCATCCTGCTTCTGTTGCTGGTTGCTTTGCCCGTTTGATGGGAAAACATATAATTTCATTGTATTCGAGATCTGGTTATAGGCCATATTTGCAGTATCAGGCAATGTCTGTGTGGTAGGCACCTCCTGTGCAAAAACTGCCTGACCAATAAAAAGGATCGTTACCGGCAAAAAAAGCCTGGCAGCTGTCTTAAATAAATTAATTGATTTCATTTTGTTTTCTTTTGTCGGTAATCTCATTAATATGAAAACAAAGGACCCATCTGTTGAATGGGCCCTTCGTTATATCTTCTATTGTTAACCAATCCTGCCTGCTCCTGCCAGTGGATTAGCTGTATAGGGAAGTTTTGCCCTGGTCCTTTTTGCCCACTCTTCTTCCAGCAATTCTCTTGATGCCTGCTCAAGGAATTCAGGTGCAGCCCACTTATTCACATCAAAATCGTTCTTAATGTAAGCGTGGCTCAGCATAAAGTCTTTGCCGATCTCTACGGACCTCATATTCTGTGGAGAAAGGTTGGGAACCATGTCAATCAGCCGGATTCCTTCATAGGTATCATCAACATCACGGTAGAAAGTCTGTTTGTCAAGGATGGCTGCTGCTGCTCTCTTGTGCTCATTGGCCCATCGCCCTACCTTAATCATGCCTTTCATAAATGCCACTGCCAGTTCAGGGTGTTTTTCCGCCATTACGTCACTGCATGTGATAGCAGCCGGAATGTTGGCTACCTGTAAAGTCCAGTCGGGATACCTCGAAAGGTCTTCGATCGATTTAAATTTACCGGTTGTCTCGGAGAGCACACTCAGCACCTTGCTTTGGCTATACATAGCATCAATTACACCTTTTTCCAGCGCTGTTTCGAGGGGGCGGAAAGCCAGGTCGTGTTTATGATCGCGTTTTAACCATAATTCTGATGGATTTTCCATTTCCGGACCCATCATCTCTGGAACGTCGTACCAGTCGTCAGGGTAGGGGAATTCCACGATCTCTACATCCTTTCTGGTCATCCCGTTAATCCTCAGCATCAGCTCAATACCCTGTTCTTCCTGTATGCCCCACCAGTCGGTTTTAATTTTATTCTGGCTTCGTGAAAGTCCGATCTTTTTCCCTTTGAGGTCTGCCATGCGGTATATATCATCCCGTGAGCGGACCATCATCACACCGCCCTCTTTTGGCGCATGTGTAACTCCCAAAAGCCTTGTCCTGCGAATATCAGCATGAACATGAATTGGAGGGAACAGGCCCCCAAAGCGGATAACATTATCCATATTATGAATATAGTGTGGGTACCAGTCATTCTCCTTACGGGCGCGAAGATAGAGGTATTGGACATCCATCTTCTTATAAACTTCCTTGGTCCAGCCGAGTTCCTGGTCAACATTACTGGCCGATACAAGCGGGCAGTTGGTATAATAAACCTCATTCCAGTTCAGGGGAACGGTTTTAAGCTTCCCCGCTTTTTTTGCATTTGCAATAATTTCGTCCATATTCGGAGCGACTCTTTTTACTTCTTTTCCCATTATATTGATTTTAAATGATTGTTCATAATGTTAGTTAATCCTATTTGTCGTCAGAATCAGAAGAATTGGTGCTTTCTTCGGCCTGATCGGAGCCTATTGCTTCAGATGCTTCCTTTTTGGCATTTTCGTTCTTCAGCCATTCTTCATAAAGATCCCCTTTTCCGCATGCACAGGTCGGACCTTCATTT
>SPBY01000013.1 GCA_004525825.1 Bacteroidia bacterium | reverse complement strand
CTTCCCTCGTAGCCAAATGATTTCCCGTGAAATGTGGAACCGTCTTCCAGAATCAGTTTAATGGGCTTGAACTCCATGTGGTTTAGCTGTTATTATCTTTCGATTCAATATTCAGTAGATTGTTGATGATGCTCTCTGCCTGCTCGGGTGTCACGCGTTTTGCGACAATTTTCTTTTCCTTATCCAGGATAAACAGCTGCGGATAGCTCTGCAGGTTGTAAAGGCTCCGGAATTCATTGCTGTACGGACTCCAGCAATTGATCCATCCAAAAAGCTGGTTTTCATTCACAAAATCGATCCACTTCTCTTTTCCTTCCACAGAATTGATCACATGCACGCTGATGACTTCAACATCTTTATCCTGCAGCCTGGAATAAACCTGGTGAAGGATCGGTGTGGCTTCCTGGCAGTGACCGCAATCGGCTTCCCAGAAATAGAGTATGGTGTACTTCGCATGCACATCGTGGATCAGGAAGTCGCGCCCGATGTGAGGGTCCTTCTTAATGGCTGTATCCTGGGCTGCCATGCCGAAATGCTCTTCCGGTACCTGCCGCATGATCAGGTTGGGGGCAATCTGCCCGATCAGGGTGGGTTTGTTCTTGGCCAGGTTCTCCTTCAAGGTGCTGAGAAATTCGACACTGCTCCAGGTGGCATCAGGAATGTAATAATATTCGGCAATATGAAAATAGACTCCATCCATGCCAATGAACTTGCTTTCTGCAAAATGATTGAAAAGGGTGATCAGCATGTAGCGGTAGAGTTCTTCATTTTCCCGGGATCCCTGTAGCAGGTAATCCACAGCAACAATCAAGGAATCGGGGTGCTGAGGCACGGCCCTGGAGATATAATTCTTTATCTTTCCTTCATACAGCGGAGTATGTAACAGTCTGATATCAAAGGGATCGAAGAGGTCAAAATAGTGCTCCCGGTAGTAGAAATATCGGATGGCGTCATCGAGTCTCCGATCGCCCGTCAGCACCGACTCGGGGGGGGTGGGCTCCCGGGTGGCACTGATGAAAACAGCGACAAACAATTCCGCTTGTTTCGATCCGATGTCGTCCATATACGCTTCCATCTCGCTGTTAAGCTCTTTCTGCCGATCGATTACCGCTGTGGTATCAGCCGCAGTGGAGCTGCTATTCAGGCTGGATTGCAAGGCTTGCAGCTCTCCTCGTTTCATCTGCAGGTAATTTTTGTACTCCAGGAAAATGCGGTTATCTTCCGATCCTCTGAATGCGATGCTTCCTGGAAGATCGTCCTTGTGGGCACTTACCTGAATATCCTGGTCATCACCCAGCAAAAAATCAAAATAGTGACCAGGGTCCAGGTACATGAGGTAGAGTCCGCCCGACAATGCTTCTTTCCCTTCAAAAACGCCCTTGCCTTTAGGATCCAGTACAATGGTGTCTTTGGGAATCATCCGGGAGGTGAAATATTCACCAAGAATGAGGGTGTCGTTCGAAGCGCCCTGAATTTCAACTTCTATCCGGTATCCCTGCGCCCAGATAGTGGTGGACCAAAAAAGTAAAACTGATAGTAAGGAGAGCTTTCCCTTTGAGAGTATCATCAAACGCTGATTTTTAAGTGGGTCAAAGTTAATGATTCTATTTTAATCATATTGTTCAAAGCCCATGCCAATCTTATCGAAAATCATTATCTTGCTTTTGCCATGTACACTATTCTAGAAGCACAGAACCTGATTGAGAAACATTTAGAAACCCTCTCAATTCCCGATACTCCACCAGAGCTATATGAACCTGTTCGTTACATCCTATCACTTGGAGGAAAACGGATCAGGCCTGCTTTGGTGATCCTGGCATGTGACCTGTTTGAAGGAACTGTAGGGTCAGCGCTCATGCCAGCAGCAGCCATCGAGATTTTCCATAATTTTACCCTTCTTCACGACGACATCATGGACCGTTCCGAACTAAGAAGGGGCCACCCTACTGTGCATATGAAGTACAGTGAGAACGTGGCCATCCTCTCGGGCGATGTCATGTCCATTCTGGCCAGCAGGCTGATGAATCAGGCTCCTGGAGTGGTGTTGAACCTGGTTCATGAGGTATTCACAAAAACAGCCATGCAGGTCTGCGAGGGGCAGCAAATGGATATGAATTTCGAAGAGCTGCTCACGGTATCGGAAGAGGAGTACCTAAACATGATTGAATTAAAGACGGCGGTGCTGATTGCGGCCAGCCTGAAGATCGGTGCCATCCTTGGGGGATCATCCCAGAAAGATGCTGAGGACCTGTATGAATTTGGCAGGAATATGGGCCTGGCCTTCCAGCTTCAGGACGACCTTCTGGATACCTATGGCGACCAGGCTTTGACCGGCAAAAAACCGGGAACCGATATCGTGGATAACAAGAAGACCTTCCTGATGATTCGTGCCCTTGAAAAGGCATCTCCCTCACAGAAGGAGGATCTCACCCGCTGGCTCACCAAAAAAGAGTTTGACAGGGAAGAAAAGATCTCTGCAGTTACCGCGATCTTTGAGGGCATTAAAATCAGGGAGCTTACCGAGAAGAGGATTCGCGACCTTTATAATGAAGCCCTGGCCAGCCTGGAACGACTGAACCGGCCCGCGGAGCGAAAGGGTGAACTACTCAACTTTGCCTCTTTCCTTATGACCCGAAACCGGTAATTCCCAGTTTAAGCAGCAACTCATCCTGACCGAAAGTCTGAAGCAGGTTCTTCATTTCTTCCATCTGAAATCTGGCTTCATTGATCTCCCTCGGGATGGATGATCTGTGATGACTTTTCATGGCGTTGTAATATTGAAGATCACTGATCAGGGTGTTGTAGTGCTCCAGCACTATTTCATTGGCTTTTTCGCTCTCTCCACACAGGTAGTAGGCCTCAATGATGCCTTCATGATGGATGATGTCTCCATCATTTCCAGGCATGGTAATGCCGGTAACATACTGATCGAAAGGGAGCACCCTGGAAGGCGCCAATTCCATGCAACGGTCGAGCACTTCCACGGCACGCTCTTTATCGCCCTCCTGCAGCAGCTGCATGGCCAGGCGGGTGTAGAGGCTTCTGAAACGAATGACCGACATGGTACGAATGGTATAGTAATCAAGCTGAACATCCTCTTCGTTCATTCTACCCCACTGGAACTGGTTCATCACGCGTTGGTATAGGGTGTCTGTATCGATTTCCCCCATCACCAGGATGCTTTCATAGGGTGTTCTTACAGGAACCACCCTGTAGGCAAGTCCTTCGTTCCTGTAATATTCTTCCAGCCCCAGTGATCCGTCAAATCCTCCGGAAGTATAGTAAATGGGCCTTTCCCATTGGTTGCTTCCGAGAATATCCAGCTGGGCCAGATTGTTTTTAAGTATCTGGCCGTTGGCTTGCAGGAGGATGGGGATCTCTTTGACAATCTCAGTTGCCTGCTTGGGGGTCACGGTCCCGTTGGAGACCACAGTGGCCGAATCGACCGGCAGGATCAGTTTGTTGGTAGGGATGAAGTTCACTTCCTTACCGTTCCTTAATTTCACCTTGGCCCTGGGATCATCGCTCTTCATAAATTTGAGCATATAATCCAAAGGAGCCCATTGTTCATGCTCCCTTACAAAGATGCTGCTTCCGGGGATCGCTTCATATTTTGATTGGGGGATGGTGAAAGGCAAGGGCTTTGAATCATAATTCTGCCACCTGGCCTGATCGATGTACCAGTCCATATTGAAGAGCATCATATTGACAATCCGCACGTCTTCTCTGACTCCCTCCACATCCTGAACATACCACAGGGGAAAAGTATCGTTATCGCCCACAGTAAATAGGATGGCATCTTTGCTGCAGGAGTTAAGATAGTTGCTTGCAATATCACGGGCAGTGTATCGTCCCGAGCGGTCGTGATCGTCCCAATTCTCTGTGGCCATCAGAGTGGGGACTGCCAGCAAGCTGATGGCTGTGGCCATGATTGCCGCAGAATTGGCACCCACATACTTTCGCAGAAACTGGTAAATGCCTGCCACTCCCATTCCGATCCAGATGGTGAAGGCATAGAATGAGCCTGCATAGGCGTAGTCGCGTTCCCTGGGCTGGTAGGGAGTCTGGTTGAGATAGATCACTATGGCAAGCCCCGTAAGTATAAATAGGCTCATGACCACCCAGAAATCTTTTGCATTTTTGTCCAACTGGAAATATAGGCCCATCAGGCCCAGGAGCAGGGGCAAAAAGAAATATGTGTTCCTGGCAGGGTGATTCTTCATGTGATCGGGCAGGTTTTTTTGCTGACCTATCAGGCCCGAATCGATGGCTTTGATTCCGCTGATCCAGTTGCCGTTCAGTACGTTTCCGTGGCCTTGTATATCGTTCTGCCGACCTACAAAGTTCCACATGAAATAACGCAGGTACATGTGGCCCACCTGATAGCGAAATAGAAACTCCAGATTGTCCAGGGTGGTGGGATTGGCAAGATCCTGGATGGTACCAAACTCCTGGTAGGCCTGCCTGTCTTGGGGCGACCGGCCATACATCCTTGGGAGAAGCACCTTGTTACCCTTCATCACTGCTTCGGGTTTGCGGTAAGGGATCTCATACCTGTTTTCCTCCTTGTTCAACACGTATACAGGTTTTTTATATACGATATCTTCGACCTCCGCATTATACTGGTGCCCACGTATCAGCGGCCGGTCGCCATATTGCTCACGGTTCAGATAGGAGAGAAGAGCAAACACATTTTCAGGACGGTTCTCGTTCATGGGCGGTCCGGCCAGCGAGCGAATTATAATCAGGGCATAGGAGGAGTACCCGATAATGATGACTGTGATGGCCAGCAATAGGGTATTCCAGAGAACACTTTTTTTAAGGAACTGTGTACGGTAGATACCAAAAATCAGGGCCGCCAGCAGGAGAAAGACATAAATCAGGACCCCTGTATTGTAGTGCAGGCCCACTGTATTGGTAAAGAATTTCTCTACTATGGTGGCAGCCTTAATAATCCCGGGAATGATCCCGTACATGATCATCAAGAGCATTACCAGGGATACTCCCAGTGCTTTCAGTACACCGTTTCGGGTGGCTTTCGGATATTTTCTGAAATAGTATACCAGGACGATGGCTGGGATGGCCAACAAGTTCAAAAGGTGTACTCCAATTGAAAGGCCTATCAGGTAGGCGATCAGGATGAGCCAGCGGTTGGCCCCGGGTTCATCAGCCACATTCTCCCATTTGAGAATGGCCCAAAATACCACAGCTGTGAATAGGGAGGAGGTGGCATACACTTCAGCCTCCACCGCAGAAAACCAGAAAGTATCGGAAAATGTATAGGCCATGGCGCCCACAAAAGAGCCGCCAAGCACTGCGATCATATCAGATCTGGAAGCTTTATCCCCGGTTTTTATTAGGATTTTTTTCAGCAGGTGGGAGATGGTCCAGAACAGGAAGAGAATGGTGAAGGCGCTGGCAGATGCAGATACAGAGTTGATCATCATGGCTACTTTTGCTGTATCGGAGGTAAAAAGTGAGAAGACCCTTCCGATGATCATAAAAAGAGGCGCTCCCGGGGGGTGCCCTACCTGCAGCTTAAAGGAACTGGCGATAAATTCCCCACAGTCCCACTGACTAACTGTGGGTTCAAGGGTGAGCAGGTATACAGTCAGGGCGATGGCGAAACTTATCCAGCCCAGGATCAGATTTGTTTTTTTAAAATTCATATGGTGTGAGATATTCTCTTACTGTTTTGGCTGGCACGAATTTAGGCTTTTTTAAGGACCCTTGCCAAAAAACAAATAAATTGAAAAGGTTGACTAGTATTGAAACGAAATATATATTTGTGGTTCACTAAATCCAAAAGTAAATGACTTTGAATGGAATGAACAACCTGGATCAACCCCTCTATACTGACTATCCCGAATTCGAATTTGAACATGCCAATATCCAGGAGCCGAATACCTTATCTCCTGAAAAACAAACCCTTATAATTGGTCTTGACAAAAGAAAAATGGATGGAGCCCCCATTACCTATATCTCCGGATTTGTGGGTCGTCGCATCGATCTGAGAAAGATTGAGGAGGAATTGCAGGGAGTTTGCCATACCTGCGGCTCCTCAAAAATGTATGATATTGTTCTGCAAGGGGATGTGCGAAAGCGCGCTTATGTATATTTACGCTCACGCGGATACAATGTGAAATTTGCAGAAAACTAACCACTCTATATATCACCAATGTGACAGGAGCAGAATGATAATCATTCTGCTTTTGTTTCTTTCAGCCGGACTGAAGGCCCAGTTTTATGAATACGGTCAGGATGCTGGCAGACTGAAATGGTACGAATTTAAGACCCCCAATTACACCGTGATTCATCCAGGCGGTGTGGACAGCCTGGCGCGTGCTTTTGCCCTCAGGCTGGAACATTTCTATCCCTATCTGGGAGCCCCCCTCGACCACAAGCACAGCCACATGCCGGTGATAATACACAATGAATCGAGTTTTTCCAATGGGGTGTTTGTTTGGGCACCCAAGAGGCTGGAGATCTTTACCAATCCGGATCCCAACGGATATTACCAGGACTGGCTGACCCAACTGGCTCTTCATGAAGGAAGGCATGCCGTGCAGATCGATAAACTGAACCAGGGCTTCACCAAGGGGCTCTCTGTTCTGGGGGGACAGCAAGTGGTGGGAGCCATGGCTGTTTTTCTGCCCTACTGGTATCTGGAAGGGGACGCGGTGGATTCTGAAACCAGGTTGTCCATGACCGGAAGGGGAAGGCAACCCTCTTTTGAAATGGAACTAAAAGCGCAGATGCTGGAAGCCAACAAGATCTGGTCTTTTTCCAAGGCTACCATGGGATCTTACCGAAATTACATTCCCAATCATTACCAGCTGGGCTATTTGATGGTCAGACACGGAAGACGTACCTACGGGGATCAGTTCTGGATCGATTTCCAACAATATGCCGCCCGGAAACCCTTTCTGCTGAACCCGACCTATTTCAGCATGAAGCAATATGGTTTCAAATCGAAAAAGCAGTTTTACCAGGAGGCACTTTCGAACTACAGCAAACACTGGCAAAAAATGGCTGAGGACCGCAAGCGAACACCCCTCACCGACTGGAGCAGTCATCGCCTTCGGCACTACACAAGTTATACTTTTCCCCACCAGGTTTCGCCTTCCATGATATTTACTTTGAAAACGGGCATAGACCAGATCCCCGAATTTATCTATCTGGGGAATAAGTGCCAGGAGAAGCGTATTTTCCGTCCAGGATTCCTGAATTCGGGACGAGTCAGCTATTCAGGATCTACTGTGGTATGGGATGAGTTTGTACCTGACACACGCTGGAGCAACCGTAACTATTCCATCATCCGGTGTCTCGATTTAGGCACCGGTGAGGTGGAGGATCTTGGAAAGAGAACGCGCTATTATTCCCCGGCATTATCAAACGATGGACAAAGGGTCGCTGCCATTGAGCAGACTGATACCCACGGCTTCAACCTGGTAATACTTCAAAGGGACGGATCGCTGGAAAAAAAGATTCCCTCTCCCGGTAACAGGTTCCTGCAACAGCCTGCATGGACTGACAATGATGCATCGGTGGTGGTGCTGCTCTCAACAGATTCGGGAAAGTCGCTTTATAGCTACTCTATCGAAGAGGACCTTTGGGGGAGGCTGTTTGATGCGGGAAGGGATGATATCTCCACCCCCGTGGTAAAGGGCGGGAAGATCTACTTCAGTGGCACCTTTTCCGGCATTGATAACATCTACTGTTATGATGGGGACGACAAGCAAGTATACCAGGTGACCTCGGCCCCTTTTGGGGCCTTTCATCCACAGCTTTCCCCAGATGGGCTTACCCTCTTCTACTCCAACTACACATCCTCGGGATACGGAGCGGCTTCAATGGAGCTGGAGCAGGGATTATGGACTCCACTCGACGAGGCCATGGATCATAGCGAGCAGATGGATTATGAGCAAACTGCAGCTGAACAGGAACTGCTTGATCAAGCTGAGGAAGGGGATACGCTGGAGCTTAGCTCGCGGAGATATCGTAAAATGCTCCATCTCTTCAATATCCATTCCTGGCTGCCACTCTACTTTGATTATCTCAATCCGGAACTGGAACTGGATCCGGAACACCTGCCTGTGAGTCCTGGGATCTCATTGATTTCACAAAACAGGTTAAGTACTGCTGTGAGCCAGGTGGGTTATGAATACAGGGACGGATACCATATGTTCCATTCAGGCATCAAGTTGAAGGGACGCTATCCGGTGTTGAACCTCTATTTTGACTATGGAGGGAAACCCAGTGTGTTGCTACTGGCGCCGGGCGATTCTGTGCTTACTTTACCCCCGGACCTGGGTTTCACGGCCCAGTCATACGTACCAATCAGACTCAATACGGGGAAATACCTTTCCCTGATCCAGCCAAGGATCGACTATAGCTACCGGAGAGACATTCAGTATGACGAGAACCAGGGAAGTTACCAGACGGGGGCCCATTACCTTTACTATTCCCTGTATGTTACCTCATACCTGAGGAAGGGTGTCAAAGAGATTCTTCCCCGGGTGGGAGTCTCGGTCAATGCAGGATATTACCATGCGCCTTTTAGCCAGGTATTTGGTTCGGTGACCACCGGAGGGTTGACCGTGTATCTGCCCGGACCTCTGAAGCATCAGACCATCAAGCTTTCTGCCTATTACCAGAAACAGTACCCCCTGGACATGTCGCATGCCGCATTCATTAACCTGATTTCTCCACCCAGGGGCATTCATGGGGTTTTCGGGGAGGTTTTGACCCGGTATAGTGCCGACTGGGTGTTCCCCCTTCTCTATCCCGATCTTGAGCTAGGGTCCCTCTTATACCTGAAGAGGATCAGGGGAGCGGTATGGACAGATTATATGACAGGAACCAATGTACTTGTTTATGAACCGAATGTCCACTACGAGGACAAAGTATATCAAACGCTGGGCCTTGACCTGGTGGCGGATATGAACTTGCTGAGGATTCCCTTTCCCCTGTCACTGGGAGGAAGAGTCATCTATGAGCCTGCCACCGGGAAGGTGGGTTTTGAAGGCATCTTCTCCGTCGACTTCAATTAATTTCCCATGCTGAATTCCTTGTGGATTTGAGCTAACATAGTAATTTTGTACCGCGTGGAGGAATTTTTCTCATATGGCAGATCAGGGATCAAACGGTTCTTTAAGGAGAACCTGGTGGCGATTCTCTATACACTGATCGTCCACCTGGTGGTGCTGATCATCCTTGTGTTTATTAGGGTTGACGGATTGAAGCATGACCGCGAATTGGGAATAAAGCTGGAGTTTGAGGAGCGTACCTTAGAGAGTATGTCGGAGGAGATGGAGGAGGTACCCGCCGATTGGCTGGAACAGTTGATGCGGCAGCGAGAGCTTTCCAGCAACCGGGCAGTGAACCTGAATGCAGAGAACAAGTTCAGTGAGGATATTTCTACGGACGACTATGTGAAAGAGCTACTCGATCAGATAGAAGAGGCCAGGAATATGGAGGACCGTGAAAAGATGGAAGAGCTGCAGGCGATTCTTGCTTCGGCCGATTATGTACCTCCTGAGGCAGGAGGGGAAGAGGATGAACGCGGTGAATACAGTGGCCCCACCACCATCACTTTTGAGTTTCTGGAGGAACCGCGCAGCAGGGGTAAAGTGAAACTAAGCATTCCGGTCTACCGCTGCCAGGGATCCGGCCTGGTGAGGGTGCAGGTCTCTGTGGCTCCCGATGGGAGCGTACGGGAGGCACAGGTGCTGGAACCCATTGAAGGTTCCGACAGGGTTTGTTTTGCCGATGCAGCCCTGGCAGCAGCACGATCTTCACAGTTCAGGATTGAATTGAGTGGCCCGGCGAAACACACAGCTGTGATTACCTATACCTTTATTGCCCAGTAATCACGACTCAGAATAGAGCCTGTGTGCTGCTTCTGCCATTCCATTAAGGTCCTGTTCCATCATGCATTTGAAGTGCTTTTTAGGACACTGCTTGTACCCGATCTTTGAACAGGGTCTGCATTTAAGGCCCTTCACCTCAAACTGCACCGATCCGGATCCCGAACGGTAAGGAAACATGCCGAAGCGGGGGACCGTATTTCCCCAGACGCTGATGATCCTTTTTTGAAAAGCCGCACCGATGTGCATCAACCCGGTGTCATGGGTGATCAGTACTTTTGCCTGTCTAAGCAGTGAGGCCGATTGATGAATGTTATACTTCCCGCAAGCGTTGAGCAAAGCTTTGTCCGGCAAGGAAGAGACAACGGCTTCCCCGGTTGGCTGGTCTTCGGATCCACCAAGAATGACCACCGGGTGGCTTAGTAAACCGCACAATTTCACCAGCGATTCAAGAGGCAGCTTCTTGGTCCCGTGCTGTGCCCCGATGGAGAGTCCAATGAATCCTTTACGGAAGGCAGGCGGTAGGGAATTTGCTTCAATTTCTTCACCCTCAGGAATAAAATGGTCCAGTCCCAGGGAATCTCTTTCCGAAATAAAGTCTTTGATGGTATCCAGGTTTCGGTCTACCATGTGCCTGTCTGGAAGACGGTCGGTCTTAAAAGTAACATAGAGCCACTTCTTCCAGTTCAGCTTATGGACGGTGAAGTCCATTCGCTTCAAACCAAATTTGATCCGTGCAGAACGGGCGTTGTGATGAAGGTCTATGATATAGTCTATCTCCTCCCCCTTGAGTTTATGAAGGCACGATTTTAAATCCCCATCAAAGGAATGGATGTGATCAATGTAGGGATTGGCCTTAAGCAGGGGAGCATACACATTTTTTGTAAGGTAGTGGATCTCAGCGTCCTCCACCTGATTTTTAAGGTGCCGAATCACAGGAGAGGTCAGAACGATATCACCGATGGAGCTGAAGCGAACTACCAGAAATTTTACCATCTATATGAGGTCTCTGAAGAAAAGAATCAGGGCAACCCAATACTCGGTGTTGTCATCGTAATTTTCAGAAAGTGATTCACTACCACGATGCCCCTCACCCTGCTTGGGCTCAAACAGGGTAAGATAATCTTCCTCTATGCCTGAAGCCAGCTCCGAAACATAGGGAATCTCAGCCTTGCTGGCAGTAATAAATACAGGCTTTTTTATGCCCGTGATAGTATCCTGGATCTTGAGTTCGGGCAAGAAATATTCCCCTGGGCTTAAAGCCACTGCCGCGCGAACATGATCATTTTCTGCAGCTATTTTCAGGCCCAGGGAACCGTTGGCCCCGCTTCCAAAGAGAATGACAGGAAGCTCGGATTTCCCCTTGATGTATTCGATAGCAGCTGCCACATCACTGCCCAGGTCATTGATGCCGGTGGGACATCTGCTACTGCGACATCGCCTAGCTGTTTCATTGGATACATGGCTGTTATTTCCCCCGTTCCTCAGATCTACAGCCAGGCAGTTATAATCCAGTTTACATAACCTGCGGGCGATGGTGCGATATTCACCTCGGCTGGAACCCTGCTCATGAAAAAGAAGAATGTAAGGATTGTCGGGTGAGATGATGTACTCATCCGCTGTGATCTCCAGACTATCGGCAGAGGTAAAGGTGATCGTTCTAACACGGATCACGTTTGAGGAGCTGAATACCACTGATAATAGCAGGATGCATGCAAAAAATACAACTATTCGTGAACGGCTTCTCACTTCACTATGTCTTGGTTGTTTCTGCAAGAACTATGATTTTATTGTTTTTTGCTTCTATGACTCCTCCATCCACATCAAACAATGTGGTTCCCCCCTTTTGATCAACAATTCTGATCTGACCATGTTCAAGGGTAGAAATGATTGGGGCGTGATTCCTGAGAATCTCAAAAGATCCTTTGGAACCGGGAACCTGGACCAGGTCCACTTCTCCCGAGTACAATTTTTGATCTGGTGCAATGATTTCAAGCAACATACCCAATTAAGCTTTGGTTTCGGCAAGCATCTTTTTGCCTTTCGCAATGGCCTCCTCAATGGATCCAACCAGGTTGAAGGCAGCTTCGGGATACTCATCCACCTCTCCATCCATGATCATATTGAATCCTTTGATAGAATCTTCGATGTTTACAAAAACGCCGGGCGTTCCGGTAAACTGCTCCGCCACATAGAAGGGCTGTGAAAGAAACCTGGCCACACGCCTGGCCCTGTGAACCACCTGCTTGTCTTCTTCAGATAGCTCATCCATACCGAGGATGGCAATGATATCCTGTAATTCATTGTATCGTTGCAGCAGCATTTTTACTCGCTGGGCAGTATTGTAATGCTCTTCGCCTACCACTTCAGCTTTCAGGATCCTGGAAGTGGAATCCAGCGGATCCACAGCTGGATAAATCCCCAGCGAAGCAATTTTCCGGCTGAGCACGGTTTGAGCATCCAGGTGGGCAAAAGTGGTAGCCGGAGCCGGGTCGGTCAGGTCATCGGCAGGTACATAGATGGCCTGGATGGAAGTGATGGAACCTCGCTTGGTGGAGGTAATCCGCTCCTGCATAAAGCCCATTTCGGTAGCCAGTGTGGGCTGGTAACCTACGGCCGAAGGCATACGGCCAAGCAGTGCCGATACTTCGGAGCCAGCCTGGGTGAACCTGAATATATTATCCACAAAGAAAAGAATGTCTTTTCCTCCACTCTCTTCGTCACCGTCACGGAAAGTTTCTGCCACGGTCAAACCGGAGAGGGCTACGGTGGCACGTGCTCCGGGGGGCTCATTCATCTGCCCGAATACCAGTGTGGCCTGAGATTTTTCCAATTCTTCGCGGTCGATGAGGTCAAGGTCCCATGAGCCTTCTTCCATGCTCTTCTCAAAGGCCTTACCGTATTTGATCACTCCCGATTCGATCATCTCGCGAAGCAGGTCGTTTCCTTCTCTGGTTCTTTCGCCCACGCCGGCAAATACAGAAATTCCCTCGTATTTCTTGGCAATGTTGTTGATCAGTTCCATGATGATCACGGTCTTGCCCACGCCGGCACCACCAAAGAGGCCAATTTTACCCCCCTTGGCGTAGGGTTCCAAAAGGTCAATGACCTTGATACCGGTAAATAAAACTTCCGTTTCTGTAGAAAGATCTTCGTATCTGGGGGGATGGTTATGCACCTGGTATCCCTGGCTGGTATCAACTTCTCCTATGCCGTCGATGGCTTGTCCCACCACATTGAGCAATCGTCCCTTCACAGTATCCCCTTTAGGCATCTTGATTTGTGAGCCTGTGGCATGCACCTTCATGCCGCGTTGCAGACCATCCGTGGAATCCATGGCAATGGTCCGGATGGTGTGTTCACCAGTATGCAGTTGACATTCAATAATAATTTTTTGTCCGTTCTCACGTTCTATTTCAAGTGCCTCATGAATAGGGGGAAGGTTTTCACTGTATTCTTCAAAACTAACGTCTACCACAGGGCCGATAATCTGAATGATTTTTCCAACTACTTTTGACATTGTGAGAAAGCTATTTATGCATTAAAAATGTTAATTTTAGAAGCTCAAATTTAGCACTTTTTTAACGCTATCAACCTATTTTATTAAGAAAGTTGGCGCCCGGGTTGTTGATCTATTTATACTCGAAAATTGAAACAAGATCCCCTCCATTCACGTAATAGAAAAGAATTGAAACAATAGTCAGGTGAAATTTAGCCCAACCCTAAGATTGATTGCTTTGATAGCGGGTATAAGCCTTCTGGCCGGGATGAATACCTCCGGCCAGATCCACAGAATTGGTGCAGGTTTTTCATTCGCTTCAGGCGTTGATTTTAATTATGGCGAGACCGGGAATCCAGGCGTATTTGTGAAAACCTGGCTGGCGGTGAACAAAGCCAGTACCCTTCATGTGGTTCCTTCCATCACTGCCTATAACCGGTATAAGCGTTCCACAGGTTATTCGATTCTTACCAATCATATGTTTCATGGAGATGTGGACTTCCAATACACCTTTTTCAGGGAAGGAACCGTGAAAGCCATGGCCTTTGGTGGAGTAAATGTTACTTACCTGAGCTCTAAATATGAGCCGCTGGTAGTCACCGGAAACTCCACCATTACCGATGCAACGGATCTTGCTTTTGGAGCCAATCTTGGTGCAGGTTTGGAATTGAGAATGGCACCCAGATGGGACTTTAATATCAGCGGTAAATACATTTTTTCCGAGTACTCCCAGTTCATTATTTCGGTGCAGGGAGTCTATTACTTTAAAAGCAGGCGTGGAGCCTACAGGAGATGATTTTTTTATATCTTTAGTCACTATATATTGAGTATTAACCTGTTTCAGAAATGATGATATGGCAAGCTTAAGTTTTTTACTTGGGATGGTACCCAGTACCGAGAAGGTGGAAACGGCAGACGATAAGATAAGAGCTGATTTTCAAGCGTATAAGGATTATGAAAGTTCCGACGAGCTGAAACATTTTCTGGAGCTTGAGAAAGAAGTAAAATCCAGTGCTTTTGTGGTGAGAAAGAAAAAAATAAAGAAGGCTGATTATCAAGATTCTGAAGAGTTCCAAAAGCAAACCGAGTACGATGTCCTCAAAAAATCTGAGAAGGTGGTCTGGTACTTCAAGACCAAGAAGAAATACCCCTTCAAGGAGATTGAGAAATGGGACCTGACTTTTGTAGAGAAGTTCAATTCGGGCAGGCTGGATACCTCCAAATGGATGACCCGGTATTTCTGGGGAGAAAAGGGCATGAACAGTGCTTTTGTCCTGGAAGACGACAAAAGCTTTCTTACAGATGGCGATAACATCGAATTCTATGACAACAAGGCAAGGATTGTGACCAAAGCGAGCAAAGTTCAGGGTCTTACCTGGAGATCGGAGCAAGGATTTGTGATTGAAGATTTTGATTTCACTTCAGGGATGATCAGCACCGCCAAAAGCTTCAGACAAAAATACGGGGTATTCAATGCCAAGATAAAAATGGCAGGGGGTTCTGTGGCACAGGCTTTTTGGATGGTATCAAATACCATGCTTCCACATATTGATGTGGCCCGTTTTGAAAACGGTAAGCTCTATGCCAACTACTTCTGGGGAGGCGGGCAATCGAACCACAAGTCGCTTTCCAAAACCGGAGGGACTAAGTATGCCGATGAGTATTACATTTTCACCCTGGAATGGACACCCAACAAACTGACCTGGAAAATTAACGGCAAAGTATTTAAGACCCAGTCTTCGGGAGTTCCCCAGGAGGAGATGAGCATCAACTTCTCATCCAATCTGAAGAAAGATGCCTCTGAAAGTGGCCTTCCTTCAGCCATGGAGATTGACTGGATCAGGGTGTATAAGTTAAAAGGGGAAAGGTAAAAGGGGCGAGTTAGATACAAAATATATAGGTTGAAGGGACCCTGTTCACAAAAGTGGGCAGGGTTTTTTGTATTTTGGTGTCGATGAATTAATGAATAAGCACATACACTGGAACTATGAAACATCTTCTTATGAGCTTAGGCATGATCCTGATGTTCAACTTTGCCTGGTCGCAGGACAGGATCACAGGTGAATCCTTTGCAACAAGATCGGAAGTGATCGCACAGCACGGAATGGCATGTACCAGTCAGCCTCTGGCGACCCAGGTAGCTCTGGATATTCTGAAAGCTGGAGGCAATGCCATTGATGCAGCTATTGCGGCCAATGCTCTCCTGGGACTGGTCGAACCAATCAGTAATGGAATCGGGGGTGACCTGTTTGCTATAGTCTGGGAGGCCAAAACAGGTAAATTATACGGCTTAAATGCCAGTGGGAGGTCTCCTCAAACACTCAGCCTGGAGTATTTCAAGGAGAATGGATATGAGAAGATTCCATCCTACGGCCCACTGCCTGTCTCAGTCCCGGGTTGCGTGGATGGATGGTTTGAATTACACGAAAAATTCGGATCCATGGATATGGATCAAATTCTTAAACCCGTTATCACCTATGCCAAGGAAGGATTTCCGGTGACCGAAGTAATCGCGTATTACTGGGCGGGGAATGCCAGGTCCCTGAGTACATACCCAAATGTGAGTGAGGTTTATATGCCTGGCGGAAAGGCTCCGGCTAAGGGGGAGATTTTTAAGAATCTTTACCTGGCAAATACCCTGGAGCTTATTGCCCAGAGAGGAAGGGATGTTTTTTATAAAGGGGAGATAGCACGAATCATCGATGCTTTTATGAAGGAACAGGGAGGGTTCCTGTCTTATGAGGATCTTGCCAATCACTCCTCAGAATGGGTCGAACCGGTGAGTACCAACTACCGGGGGTATGATGTGTGGGAGCTTCCTCCCAATGGTCAGGGGATAGCAGCTCTGCAGATCCTGAATATTCTGGAGGGATATGATGTGGCAGCTATGGGATTTGGCAGCAGTGAGTATATCCATCACTTTGTGGAGGCCAAGAAACTTGCTTTTGAGGACAGGGCAAAGTATTATGCTGACCCTGCGTTCAATGACCTGCCTGTGAAGGAACTAATTTCCAAGGAATATGCTACTAAGCGGAGAGAGTTGATCCGTCCCGGACGGGCTTCCCGCAACCTGGATGCCGGAGAGGTGGAACAGGGAAACACCATTTATATGACAGTGGCTGATAAGGAGGGAAACATGATATCCTTGATTCAGAGCAATTACAGAGGCATGGGCTCTGGGATGTGTCCACCCGGACTAGGGTTTATTCTCCAGGACCGGGGAGAGCTGTTCACACTGGAGAAAGGCCATTACAACGTCTTTGAACCGGGAAAGCGTCCCTTCCATACCATCATTCCAGCCTTCATTACTAAAGATGGTGCACCCTGGATGAGTTTCGGAGTCATGGGAGGAGCCATGCAACCCCAGGGACATGCCCAGATCGTAGTGAATATGATAGATTTTGAAATGAACCTGCAGGAAGCAGGAGATGCCCCACGAATCAGACACGATGGATCCTCTCAGCCAACTGGAAGCAAAATGACCGATGGAGGGGTGGTCAACCTTGAATCTGGGATTCCTTACGAGGCGATCAGGGAACTT
>SPBY01000153.1 GCA_004525825.1 Bacteroidia bacterium | reverse complement strand
GTTATAGCCACTATGCAATATGATGCGATAAAGAGAGATAGGATATATGAGGTACGCCACCGACCTCAACAAAATCCCCGGAGCACAAAGTGCTCAGGGGATTTTTTGTTTTCTGACCGAAGCATGCTTGCAATGCGGAGGGAAGAAAATAAAAAAGCCCGATACCCGCTGAAGGCGGGCAGGGGATTTTGTTGCAATGGCCCCCTCACTGTGACCCACTCCCAAATTTTCGCTACGGTCTCTACTTTTGGCCTGACCGAATTAACAGGAGTAGTCACTCCCGGGTTTTAGTCATTAGGGTGTCCAGTTCCTTAAACACATCCAACTGGGCAGCCGTATGGCGGATCTCTGACGCTTACACAATGTTTGGTGCTGGTGAAGATTATTGGGAAATAGAACTCCGATAATGTTTCTGTCTACTTTTGTATCTTTACATAAACTGACCCTGCCATGACAGCTAACACGAGTAACAGTTCTGAATCGCATATTGATGTGCGATTTAGTAAGTTCTACGCGATAATTATCATCTTGTTGTCTCATGCTCCTCTCATCTTTGCGGCGCAACAAATCATTTCTCTGAAGCAGGAGTTTTTTCTGGGATCGAATTTTATTATCCCTTCAATAGCCATCCTGGTGGGATTGCTCATTATTCTAACGGGTCTTTCTCAACCAAACAGATGGCACTTCAGACTTGACAGGGATAATAAGATGTTGATGGTTTCATACGGCATTAGTTCCTGGTCAAAGAAGTATCCCTATGACTCCATATCTTTTGCCGGTGGGAAGTTTCATATTGAAATAAGCGGGGTGGAAAAGAAGATTGGATTTGTGAAGTTTACTTGTAATAGAAACGATTTGAAGTTGTTGGTTTTAGCACTTAAGGAAACCTCATAAATATCCCTTAAGGTGATGAACATTACTTTTTACAGGCTTACCGCATTGCTGACTTTCCTGCTCACATTCTGGCCCCTTTTCTCCCAAAATTACGAAATCGGAAGGATGGAAACGGATTTCATCGATCCCAGCAGGGAGGACCGGCTGATTGAGGCTTTGATCCTCTACCCGGCTGATTCAGCCGGTTTCGATGTAGCGGTGGCCTTACCGGTCCGAAAGGGATTCCCGGTCATAGTGTTCGGTCACGGATACCTGATGCCTGCGGATGCATACCGGAACATCTGGGAATCTCTGGTGCCGGAAGGATATGTTGTCGTTTTGCCCAGAAGTGGATCGGGCATGTTTCCGTCGCATAAGGAATTTGGGTTTGATATGGCTTTCATGCTGGAGGAGATGATCCGCCTGAACAGGGATTCAGCATCTCTTTTTTCAGGAAAATTAAAGCCTGATGGATGCTTGATGGGGCACAGCATGGGGGGAGGAGCAGCCATTCTCGGGGCTCCACAAAGCAGGGCGGTACGAACACTCGTGATTCTTGCTCCGCTGGATACCAGGCCTTCCGCGGTAAAGACTGCTCAGGAGATATCGCTCCCCTCCCTTGTCTTTGCCGGCAGCAACGATTGTATCACCCCTCCGAAAAAGCACCAGCTGCCCATTTATGAATCTTTACAGAGCAGTCAGAAGACCTATATCAATATCAAAGGAGGTAGTCATTGCCAGATGGCTGAGAACAATCGGCACTGTAATTTTGCAGAAGCCTCCTTTGACCTGGAACCTGGTATCACGAGGGAGGAGCAACACCGGATATTGAACTGTTATATACTTCCCTGGCTCGACTTTTATCTTTGCGGTGATACCGCGGCCGGCAGACGATTCGAACAGTCTCTGGATGCAGATCCAGCCATTTCATACAAGAGAAATGGCAGCTTCAATAAGGATAAGGGGTGAGGTCGCAGGATACTATTTTTTGAGGCTTCCTTTGGAGAAGACATGATCGGGAATGTCGATATTGAACTGGATTTCCTCGATGATGAATTCTGTCCCTTCACCGTCCTGCAGCATGTCTTTAAAAACGATCTTCTTGGGATACCATCGGCCATCAATATTCGTGATATTGGAGAGTTCGGTTCGCTTAAGCAGTGTCCCGCTTTTCGCAAACAGCTCCTCTTTAAGAGGAATATGACGGATCTTGTCCACCCAGAGTTTCTTGCCTTGATAAGTGACCTCGGGGTCAAAGGCGGTAAGCTCTAACACCCAGCAATCGTCATCGCCCACCTTTTCTGAACCTGTAACTGCGGCGTTGTAGTGGTTCAGCAGCTTTGTATCCTCCATGAGGTCCTCGTAGGACATGTCAGAACCCATCACCGCCTGGCGCAACATATGTCCTGTAATCTGGAGGGTACGGTCGGTGGTGGGGGAGTATATCCACAGCTGATTCTCCAACTTCAGCATCTTGGTTCCCTGTTCACGCACCGGGAAAAGGTATTCCGTAAAAGAATTTTCCTCACCCCGGGTCCATGTTCGGGATTCCAGGGTGCGAGAACTCCTGATGCTGTGGATGATCATTTTCGAGGTGAATGAACGGTTCTCGGAGGACATGTTCTGATCGATCCTGCGCATGATTTCTTTGCCGTCGGGAACCTGTGCGCTAAACATCAGGGAGTAAACCATGAACGGAAAGGTTAGTATTAATTTTTTCATGCTTGTAGTTCTTTGATTAAACGTGCAGTTTGTCTTTTGTAGATCCCGATTCCTGCCAGCATCGTGCCGATCAGGGCGGAAAAAACTCCCGGGATGAACCCGATATACCAGGTTTGTGACGTGATCCTTGCATGGAATACGCTGGGGATCAAGATGGTGGCGTTCTTCATCATGATGCCCAGGTCAATCCCGTTCTTTTGCAGGTAGGAGGCAATTAGCATTCCGAGAAATACACCGCCTACCGATCCCAGGATTCCGATGATCAGTGATTCGTAGATCATCGTCCGGTACACATGGTTCTTTTCTTCACCAATGGCCAGTCTCATCCCGAATTCCCCGTAACGCCTCAATCCGCCCAGAAGCCCGGCGTTCCATAGAATGATGGACATGGCTGTTATGAATATTACCAGCAGAAGGCCTATAAGTTTCGTTGAATAATCAAGGAAGGTACCCATGTTATTCTGATCCCTCAGGCTGATCATCATCGTGGAAAAAATATCCTCTGTGTCATAGAACCGGCTGTTGAATTCATTAATGACCTGCCCGGTCATCTCCTCGTCGAAATATCCCGAAACATTGAACCCGAGTATTTCTCCTGCGGCATCTTCCATATTCAATGCGAAGCGGGCATCTTGGAGATCGACGATGACCGATCCCCGGTCCAGTGCAGTGGTCCCGAACTCGACCGTTCCACTGAGGGTAAAGTTATATACCGCCAATTCTCTGTACATGGTGGACCCGATCAGTGTAAAAACATCACCGGTCTTGATTCCCAGTTTGGCAGAGAATTCATGACTCATCAAAGCTTCGCCAGGCCGAGCTGGGAGATTTCCAGTTCTGAGGGATTGCTGCAGATTTAAGCGTTCTGTTTCCTGTGAAGTGGGTGAAAGGAGATCGATTCCAAGCCCCAGGGCATTTCCCTGGATACGTGTTTCTCCGTTTTCATCCGGAACATCAATTAAACCTGCGAAATGGATTCTTTCTACCCAATCCATGAAGGGGTAAAGCACCTGCAAGGAGTCCATCATCTGCCCGGCACCAAGGATGGCCAGGTCATTGGGCATTTGCTGCATGTTGCTGTGATAGGCCGGGGTCATTGCTTTCACGTGACCGGAGGCAAAACGTGCATTGTATTCTATGCTGTCTCCCAGGACCCCTGTCAACCAGCTGTGGAATACTACGGTAAGCATCACTCCCAAAGCAGTAACGATGATGGGCAACAGGCTCCGATGCCTGTCCCGGATGAGCCCTTTTAAAAGAAACCTGATCATTGCCACCTCCCTCTTAAAGCTTCAGTAGGATTCATTCTGGCTATTTTCCGGGAAGGCCAGTAACTGACCAGGGTGGTAACGATCACCACCACAATCACGGTCCCCAGGATCAGTCCCAGGCTGTAAACGGGGTAGAGTTTTTCAGCCATGGTTAATCCGTAGTCCTCACTGCTGACCGGCAGGTTGATTCCCCGCTTCGCCTGCATGGCAAGCAGTGGCAGGCCATATGCTGCACCGAGAACAGTGGCGAAAACAGCGTGCATGGCTCCTTCAAAGGTAAAGAGAGTCACTACCTGCCTGCGGGTCATGCCCAGTGCCACATAGGTTCCGATCTCCCTCTGCCTCCGGAAAATGGATAGCACCTGTGTATCAAAGATGGCCAGCATGGCCACCATTAGCAGGATGGCCCAGATAAAAAGTCCGGCCATCGATTTCGACCGGATGATCTGCTTAAGATCCACCATCAGTTCATCCTGTTCTTTGAAATCCCACCTTGAGGTTGAATAGGTCCCCAACTCCTCGTCCCGGCAGATCAAAATGGTCGCTTCATCCGGAAGGAGCATCATATCGCGGAGCTTATCAATGGGAAGCCAGATCTGGCTTGCATCCACCGAAGGAACATTGGTCTTGAAGATGCCGGTGATCTTTACCTGCGCGGCATCAAAAGCGCCGTTCTTATCCCGCCAGCGGAGGGTTACGAAAGAGCCTTCTTTCAGTCCTGTACTGGATGCCATTCCTGTACCGATAATTGCAGGTATCTCATCTGGCCCTGACTGGAGCAGGTTCGAAGGCACTGCGATTATCTCCTGACCAGGTTCTATTCCTTTGATCAGAATGCTTTGCATTCTTCCATTGGGGTAGATGGTCCCCATTGTGTACAGCAAGGGGGTTATTTCGCCCTGTCGGATCAAAGCGTCAAGCTCTTCCGGCATCGGGGCATGTGACTCTGAAATGCTGAAGGGGTCATAGGGATCATATTCGTTTACCCAGTATTGCCCTCCGGCGATCTCCCATTCGATCATATCGTGAATGGCCTGCCGGTCCCATCCGTCCAGCAGACCTTTGTGCCAGATGATCACCACAAAAGAGAAGGAGAGAACGATCACATTGAGCCAGGTTCGGAGACCTGCTCCCAGAATATTGCGAAGTGCCAGGCGGAGGGATACCATATCAAACCTCCGTTCTTTGAGGGGCCACCCTTTCGTCCCGGACTACCAGGCCATCGGACAGGTAGATTCTTCGGCGCACATAACTGATCACCTTCTCATCATGAGTAGCGAAAATAAAGGTGGTCTGCAACTCCCGGTTCAGTTTCTCCATGGTCTGAAGGATGTGATGAGAATTCGCCGCATCCAGATTAGCTGTAGGTTCATCGGCAAATACAACCGCAGGTTTCTTGACCATGGCACGTGCAATGGCCACACGCTGGCTCTCACCTCCGGAAAGCTGGGGGGGCTTTGACTTGATCTTGTCAGTCAGCCCGACCCACTCAATGGCGTCCCTCACCATCTTCTTGCGGGTACTTTTTTCAATTCCCAACAGCAAAAGGGGCAGTTCTACATTTTCAAAAACCGTGTAGACGGGAAGCAGGTTATAGGTTTGGAAGATAAAACCCATTTTGGAACTTCTTATTAGCGCTGCTGATTTGGCATTCAGTTCCCCAATGGAATACCCCATGAAGGTAACCCTCCCTTCAGAAGGCATATCGAGGGAACCAATGATGTTGATCATCGTGGTTTTTCCTGAACCACTGGGTCCGATCAGCGCAGCAAATTCTCCCCTGGCGAAATCGAGGTTGATCCCGTTGAGGGCGGTGAAATGACCTCCACCAATGGGATAATGCTTTTTTAATCCATCTAATTTTATGATCAAATCCGCTTCCATATCCAATTATTTTACATCAATTAAAAGTTTACCGTTGCCATTAACTGAATGCCACTTCCGGCATACAGATTCCTTTCTTCTCCCTTCCCTGCTATGGGAACCTGTTCGGGATTCCAGAATCCGATCAGGTGAAAACTCCAGTAATCATATTCACACTGCAGACTGAGGAAACGATACCAGGCCTTTTTATCCCATTGATAATAAACAGCTGCGACCATCCGGTTCATAAGTCCGAAGGGGTAATTTAAAGCCAGTGCAATATAATTATTCTTCTCTGCACCCTGGTATCTGAAATATTCAGCAGTCATGTTCAGGCCGTTCCCCACTTCAAAAGTGTAATCCGATCCGATTGTGAGATAGTGCTCAAACTCCTCTAGAAGGGCATTCTCCTCTTCATTATGCTTTAAAACGTACTCGAACCAGATCCCGGCTCCCATATCCCATTTCCCGTCCACTCCAAGGCAATCCTGGTTGAAAAAGGGTGAATCTACAGTCGGTTGCAATAGATATAGATCCGTGAAATCCCCATTCCGGTGATGGTAGCTCAGGGCAATTTCCCCGGTAAATAGAGGGACCTGGATACGGCCTCCTAATTCAGGCTTTTTGCTGGTAGTTGGTGCAAGCTCCCAGCCTTTTGTACCCTGATTCCCGTAAAGTCCCCACACCCAGATATTAACATTTCCCTGGAAATAATACCTGCCCAGCAGGCCGTATACTCCTTCGGTCAGCTGCAATGGATCGCGGAAATCGAGTTTATCGAACCACATCAGGGGTCTGAAAATGGCAGCTGAACCAAAACTGATCTTTTGAAGTCCGGCCCTTATTTCGAGTCTGGGCGTCGAGAATCGGATCCAGAGGCGATAGAGATCCACCGCATACTCTGCTGTATCATATTCAAAGCCATTGAAGAATGCATTTCCAAATCCGTTGATTGATAATTCGGCATCCAGCTTACGTTCATGATTGAATTCTCCCGACAGATCCAGGGTGGGGATATAGCGCAGGCCGAACTGGTAAGGAAGGGGATCATCAAAATTAACTGTGGTCTGCCCGGTCATTTGATTCTTCAATCCGAATACTGTCTGCTGAGCGAAGGACAGGG
>SPBY01000523.1 GCA_004525825.1 Bacteroidia bacterium | reverse complement strand
GAGATGCAAATGAGATTTTCCCCTGTTTCAGTCTCTGCTCCAGGTCCCTGATATTAAGCTGACGCCTGTGGTCCAGGATCACCAGGTAGTGTTTGTTGCCCTTGTGGTTCCTGAAGAAAAGGTTTTTGCAATGTGCGGCATCAATGGCATTCCAATAGGGCAGGGCCTCCTCTACCGTGGGTACAGGAGGATGTTCGTGGATTTCATAGGGGATTTCATGCTCGTCCAGATAGGCCCTTACCTGTGCTCTTTTGTCCAGGTTCATAAGCTCTTTCTTACTTGATCATGTTGGTCAGCTGCACCCTGTTCCTGACCCCGGTTTTCACAAAAATCCGGTGGGTATGATCCTTTACGGTTTGCAAAGATATAAACAGGGCATCGCTGATCTCCTGGTTACTATATCCCTGGCAAATGAGCCGGACCACTTCACATTCCCGTTTCGAGATCTCATGTTTTTCCACAAACCGGGAAAACCTGGTCTCGTAGTCACCCTCCTGATCATTTTCAGTTTCGCTGGTTTTATCGAGGTACAGGTTCAGGAAGAAGATGGGAACCAGGTGGAGGGAAAGAAAAATCAAAATAAACAAATGCCTGGAAAAAGGATAAAGTGTTTGGATGAGAATCAGGACCACACTTAGCAGCATAAAAAGCAGGTAGCTGGCACCAAAGGTCATGATGAATTTTTTCGCAATGGAAGCCTGCTTACGCGACCAGAGAAGAATAGACAAAAAGGCCCATAGATATACAAAAATCATAAAGCCACAGAACACCTGGCGTTGCAAGGATAGCATATCCAGACTGGTTCCGGTAGCTGAATAGTTGGACTTCACCATGTATATTCCGTATAGCACAAAAGCGGCAAGGATCGCCGTAAAATAGAGAATGATGAAGAGGAGGGATTGTTTTTTATTGAAAAATTCCCTGACACTTCGAAGGAACATGAAATGAGAAAGACCGACGAATGGAATTCCCAGGAAGATGGCATAGAGCCGGGAAGAGTGAATTACTTCCGGATCCACCTCCATCCTTGTCAGCAGGAACTCCAGGATGCCCGATCCGGCAAGGCTGTAAGTCCCAAAAATATAGAGAAAAACCAGGTAGAAGAAGTAGCTATTTACAAAGGGAATTCGGTATCGTTTGTTTAGCCTGAATGTAAAAAAAATGGCGATGGCACCAGCGACGAGCGGTACCAGAAGCAATGTAAGACTCCAAGATTCATTCATCATATTCTGAACTGTAAGGTCAATATACAATAATTGCCTTTGACACTTTCGGTGCTAGCCGAAAATCCTACTAAAGTATAGGTGGATGTCGATTCCAACTAAGGTAGGATTGTTTCCATTCACTACTTAAGTCTGAAGGAATGCCTTGTTATGGCACCTACATTTGGTAGTGAAACTTAAAACTCCAAACATATGGTAACTATACTGAACAATGAACAATATGACTTCTACCCCGATGCAGGGAATAGCTACTCGGTCGGATGGAAGGTGATCTGGGTGTATTTTGTGGAACTGCTGGTGGTATCTATAGTATATATGATATTGTCGGGTCCGATTTCATTCATGCAGTGGGCAGCGGATTCTTTTGAATGGTACCTGCTGCCTTTGGTCATGTTTGGAATTGCCTATGGGGTCTTTGTGGCCGGTCCCATCGGATATGGGGCCAAATGGGTCTTCTTAAAGGCAGTTCGGGGCGAACGCATAGAAATCAGAGATATTTTTGCCGTTTTCCAGAAGAACTACTGGAATGCAGTGATCGCCAACATTGTGGTGGGGGTGATTATAGGTATGGGAATCGTCATGTTGATCGTTCCCGGCATCATCTTCGCCTGCAGGCTCGCTTTTGTTCCCTACCTGGTAGTAGATGAGGAAATGGATGTGATGGATGCTCTCAGAGTTAGCTGGGACATGACCAGGGGCTACGGGTGGCAAATCTTCCTCATGGGCTTCCTGGCATTTTGGATTGTCATTGGCGGACTCATTTGCCTCATCGTAGGGGTATTTATTTCGGCCATGTGGATCTCAACAGCTTTTGCAGCGATGTACCACAGTGTAGCTTCGAAAAACGGGATTCCGGAAGTCAGGTTCGGGGGACAATAGTCAGAAAGTTAACAAAGCATTCAGCTACATCACCTCTTTAATCTCTTTCCAGGTGACCAGCTGAATGTTTTGCTCTTTCAGGAGCTCACTGAATTCCTGGCTCAACAAATACTCCAGGTCCCTTGCTCTCCAGGCTGAACCAAATGCAGGATGATTTACGGAAATCGCCTGCATTTCTGCATTATCGTGGGCCACATGCACAATCATCACATTCAGTCCGGGTATGGCTTTTGTGATCATTTTGGCATAAGCTTCGGCCCAGGAAAGTCCCGGGTCGTCGGTATTCATCATGAAAAAGTTGTCCACCAGCACATAATCTTTATTCATTTGCTCCCTGGCCTCCTCCGGCATCCCCATCAGGATCATCCGGGGAACAAACACGGGAATCTTGTACTCCAATCCAAGCTTCAGGTAGATCTGGATCAATTCCGGTTTGGCCATAATTGAGCCCATGTGGGTGTCGATGTGGGTAGGGTGGATGCCATAGGCAATGGCTTTATCGATCTGGGCACGGACCTCCTTTTCCACCTCCACCGGGTCGGAATGCTGTCCCACTTCTTCCACCGAGGCATAGAAGTTTCCATTTTCATCCAGAAGGCTCGAAATTTCAGTGGCCGGGAGAACGCCTCCCCATTTGTAATTTTCCCACTCAGCGGTCAGGGTGAGGTGTATTCCCACATCGAGATGGGGGTGGGCCTTGTAATGCTCAGCAAAATCAGCAAACCAGGGACAGGGTACCATGATGCTGCCCGAGGTGATCCCCTTTTTCTCAAAAGCAGTGAGGGTGGCCTCGTTAACTGACTGGGCCAGTCCAATGTCGTCGGCATGTACAATCAGGAGCTTGGTGTTTGCCGGGTAACCCAGTTTTTCGGCCACACTTTGCTGGGCAGTCAAAACAGTTTGGATAGTCATCAAAACTATGAAAACAGCAGCCGTGAAAAGGATATTCTTTTACATGAAGGAGTTTTTAGGAT
>SPBY01000157.1 GCA_004525825.1 Bacteroidia bacterium | reverse complement strand
TTTTGATTGTCCGCTTTTTCCTGAATCGATTTCATGCTCAAATAACTGATAATGGCACCAGGAATCAGAATCAGGAACATGGAAAGAAACAGGACTTTAGTTTTCGAGTTGATATGTTTCAGAAATTCAAGCACATACGAATGTATGAACTCTACCCTTGCAAGTCAATATTGTGCTTGTAAAAGTTTGTAAAGAATTTCAATGGAACAAAGAAACTGTCTATCTCAATCCTGGCAGCCTGTCGATCAAATTGAAATATGCCTGCATCCAGGGTATACTTTACCAAAGAAATCCACCTCCTGATCAAAAGACCCTTTTTTATGGGCTTGATTCTGTGAACTCTACTTGTTTCGTTCCTGCCAATTCTATATCTTTTGGTAGCTGATTTATGCATTAATTGATACACTATGAAAAGAAATGCCTTTTTCCTCATCCTGCTTATTGTTTTTATGGGTGTCCAGTGCAACAGGGAAGACGATGAAGATCTGTATTACGAACCCCTGGTGGACGGGATCTATAATGTCGAAGTAGATCAGGATCAGTCCATCAACTTCACCATTGAACCCAACAAAGCTGTTAGCGTGAATGGGGAGTTCAACAACGGGATCAAATTTACTGTGGAATTTGAGGCCGATGCATTGAAATACTTTGAGAAGGTTGAGGCCAGCATAAGCCCGGTGATCCGGATCCAGGATCTTCCTTCGGATATTCTCTTTCATTTTGGTTTTGTATTTGCTCCTGAAGGAGTCGAGTTCAATAAGCCCGGGAAGATGACCATAGAGCTGCCCGCCGGCACCGACATCAGTGATTTTAAAGGCTTTTTTTTCGAGGGAGGGGTTCCATACGGCTCTTCGGAGGCTGAGATATGGAGCGTCAAGCTGACCCCCTTGTTCTATCAGTCAGCAAACGGCAAGACCCAGGCCGTTTTTGAGCTTCCTCATTTCAGTGGATTTGCGGGTGTCTCAGGAGGAGATTTTCAATGCGGGAACCCATTAGCGACCGAAGTCTGCGAAGATCTGAAAGAGATCCTTGCCTGTTACATTACAGGAAAAGAATCGCTCACCAGCAAGGATCTGGATAAGGTAAATACCGCCCTGAGAATCTGGCTGGAAGCTGCATTGCAGTGGATAGAGGACAACCCTTCGGAAATGGACGAAGACTGGGAGGTAGAGAATATACTCAGAGAGGTCCTTTGCTGGCATGCCTCTGCGCTTATGTTCAATTCAACACTTGATCCCTTTGATGACTTGTTACGCAGGGTAGGCAACATTTTCACCAGGAAACTCGTCGATCAATTGGAACAGTTGAATAATGATTGTCTGGCAATGAGTAGTCCCACTGCTCAGGCGAATTCATTCGGTTTGAATTCCATATACCTGTCCACGCTGGAAAGCCTGCGCAGTGCAGGCATGTTGACCGAGGAACCGGGCATCGACCAGATCAACTATTGCAACTCAGTAGCTACCAGGTATTACGTATCACCATTCATGGATACGGCCCAGAACCATATCAGATATTTGCCTCCCTTCACCTATCGACTAAACTTTGGTGGAGAGGCTGACCCGGGCATCCCACGTTCACTCAGCTTTACTGTGTACGCAATGAACCTGCTGGGAGAGCCAATAGAGTTGGAGCTTGGCAAGGACTATACCACCCAGTTGAATCATAGCGATAACTTTACGCTCAATGGCAACACGGTGACTGAAGCAAATATGACCTGTGAAAATACCGTCAATGGTGTAACTACCTACTACCCCTGCTATCCAAACACAGCCAGTATTTCGTTTTATATTAACCTGAATACCAGCGGGGAGTTTCTATATGTACACGCGGGCAGGTATCTCTGGTGAACCCGGCAGTGTGCTCCGGCACTCCCGGCTCCAGGTACCCACTTGATATTTAACGATTTAAGAACAAGAGAAATTTTCAATCAGGGCAAAGGGGATCGTTCAAAATTATGAGAAAAATTCTAAATATTCTTAAACAAAACTGGATCAATTACGGATTTGAGACTGTGGTAGTCACTGTGGGTATTCTCGGTTTTACTTCACTGACTAACTCCTCTCCCCCCTGAAAGGATGTCCGTACTGATATTTGAGAGTCCATTGGAATTCAAACTGAGAATTTTGTAAATTTCATTGATCTCGCGAATTGTCAATATTCATTTAAGAAGGAGGTAATGTATGTAAGGAGGTAATGTATGAAAAGTCTAAAACATGCCCATAAAATCATAATGCTGGCTATCCTTATTTACCCTGGCTTGCTTTATGGTCAGATCGCCGATGCAAACAATGACCTCACGGCGAACATGAAAGCCTTGATTACGCATTACTATGACTGTTGGAATCGGGAAAATATAAATTACATCGGCCTAATTGTTGTTTACCCTTTAAAGAAGGATTTTGATAAATACTTTAATGAAGACGATAGCCTAACCGAATTAGGCAAATCTGCAAGGGAGAAGTTTGGACCCGTAATGGAGGAGTTAAATAAATTAGGAACATACACCAGGACATATTCTGTCTGGGAAATACAGTAGTGATTGTTTGAATTATTAAAGCAGAAAGCAAATTAGTTTACTAAGGTTTTTAAACCTTCGATCAGTTAACTGTACCACACTCTAACAATCAATTACACACAAGACGGAGAGTAGTGAAATCTTCTTCACCTGAAATATCAACAGTCATAGTCCCGATATAATGGGTCCCCATGTCCCCCTTAGCATTAAAATGAAAATGAATAAAAGTTCCACTAATATAAGTATCTATTTCTCTATATTTAAATGTCTCACCTTCATGCATAGAGGATGTTGCTTCCCCTTTTATCTGCTCAATATGCCGCACTACTACATCGTCCTTAACATGAACAACAACGTGAGCTTTCATATCGAATGAAAGTACATCAACAGCTTCCCCTTCGCAAGATACAGGGGTGCTAAAGCTCCATTCATACCAGTATTGATAAGTCCGGTTTGCACTTTGTGCAGAGAGTTGGATCGATGCAGCGCCTATAAAAAGGCATAAAATCATTAGGAAGCTTTTAATTTTCATAAATAATAGATTTAGTTAAATAGATTTGGTTATCAATAAGAAGACGTATAAGTCAACTATTTTGTTGACATTTAATGATATACCAGCATCAGAATATCGCAATCCTTTAATACAGCAACAACTTTCCAATTAGATTAAAATAGTCGGGACCATTATTCTTATAATGCTATCTCTTTGCTGTTATAAAGGTTCTTAAAAGGACTATTTAAGACGCTTTTAGTAAAAAGTCGATTAAGACAGAATAGTCCCGGCTATTTCGGCCATCATGCTCTCCAAATCATAATAAGTTTGACCAACTTATAGAGACCGCTTACTTCCTCACCCTAACAGGATAAGGAGGCCGTACCGGCTCTTTGGGCGGATTCTCCTCCAATTGTTTCATCACCACCTCAATCGCTTTTTCCAGCTGGGGATCGCGCCCGCTGATCACATCGGCCGGGGTCTGCCCCACATCAATATCGGGTGCCACACCTACGTTCTCCACGATAAATCCATCTTCGGTCCAAATGGCCAGATTGGGAGCAGTTACAAAACCGCCATCCAGCAATTCCGGGAATCCAAGGGTACCCACCAGTCCGCCCCAGGTGGTCTTGCCCACCATGGTTCCCACCTTGAACTTGCGAAACATAAAGGGCAGCATATCACCTCCTGAACCGGCATTCTCATCGATGATCATCACCTTGGGCCCCTGGATGGAGGCGCTGGGTGACTTCAAATCGTTAGTGTACCTCATGTTCCAGTGAGACTGGTAGGGCCTCAGGAGAATATCGATGTAATAATCTGCCAGGGAGCCACCGCCATTATAACGTTCATCCAGGATGATCGCCTTCTTGTTGGCCTGGGGAAAGAAGTAGCGCTTGAAGTACTCGTGTCCCGCGTTTGTGGTGTTTGGCACATAAACATAGGCCACCTGTCCGTTCGTGGCCTCATTGACCTTCTTCAGGTTTCCTTCCACCCAGTCGCGGTTCCTCAGGGCATATTCACTGTTCACAGGAACCACCTGGATATCCCTTGCCCCGGTGCCATCGGGATTGGGACCCACTTTCAGGTTCACGATCTTTCCGGAAGTGTTTTCAAAGGGCTGGTAAAGGTTGGTAGCGGCTGTCAGGTCCACCCCGTTTACCGCCAGCAGGTACTCCCCTACTTTCACATTCAGTCCTGGTTCCGTAAGGGGTGAACGCAAATCAGGGTTCCAGTTCAGTCCTTCAAAGATCTTGGTAAACTGGTAACGCTTGTTTTCTATTTCGAAATCCGCCCCTAATAATCCGCCCGAAACTCGTTCGGGTTCGCCCAGCTGATCGCCGCCGCCTGTCCGGTGATGCCCCACAGACAGTTCGCTGCACATCCACATCACCACCCGGTTCAGATCCGCCCGGCACGAAAGGTCTGGCAGGAACTGTGCATACTTCTCTTTCATGGCTGACCAGTCGGCGCCATGCATGCCCGGATCGTAAAAGTAGTCGCGGTTCACACGCCATGCCTCGTCGACGATCTGAGGCCACTCGCTCAGCGGCTCTATCCTGATCTCTGCGCTTTTCAAATCCAGGATGCCTTTCCCTGCTTCGGGTTTTTTGCCTGCATCGGCTATGCCCCAGGCCTGTCCCTTGCGATAGAGCATCTTCTTTCCATCAGCGGAAAGCAGGAATCCATTCATCTCCTCCAACTCTTCATCCTTACGTTCTTCCAGATCGTATGAATGCATTTTAGTCTTTCCGGCACTCCTTACTAAATACAGGAACTGGTTCTCTTTGTGCGATCCGAGGTTGGAATAATCACCGGCATCCACGGGGATGGCCACAATGCGCATCTGAATTCCTTCCAGGTCGATCTTCAGGGCGGGTTCTTCTTCCTTCTTCCCTTCCTCTTCATCCCCTTTCTTCTTTTTTGATTTCTTGCTATCCCCATCTTCCTCCTTATCTCCTTTTTCCTTGTCCTCTTTTTCCTCTTCTGCTTTTTCTTCATCGCTCTCCTTGGCAAAGGGTGAAAGGGTTTCCTTCTGAAGGGTCACCAGGTAAATGCTCCGGGTCATCCGCATATCTGCGTTGGACATATCGAACCAGTTGACCACGGGACCGGCATCGGTGGATGCAAAGAAATAGATGTACTTGCCACCCCGGTCAAAAACGGGCTCTGCCGCATCGCTCATTCCGTCCGAAATGGGATAGGACCTGTTTGTCTCCACCGAATAGAGGAAGACCTGGCTGAAATTGGTAGCGGTAAGTTTCGTATAGATCAGCCATCTGGAATCGGAAGCCCAGTCGCCGTGAAAACCCCTGAATACACCTGGTCTGTACAATTCGTCGGAGTCAATCTTTTGTATTCCACCCGAAGCCACATCCAGGATGTAGAAATTCCTTCCGTTGTCGACGTAGGTAATTTTCCGGCCGTCGGGCGACCACATGGGAAAGGCATAAAATCCGGTTCCACTGACCGGAATGACCCTGGCCTCTCCCCTTCCATCCTGGGCTTTGATATGCAATTCATACTCGCCCGAAGCATCGGAAAAGTAGGCAACCTGTTTGCCGTCGGGCGACCAGGCCGGGTACTTTTCATGAATGCCCGTGGTGGATGTCAGGTTCCTGGGATCTCCTTTCTCGGCCGGAATGGTAAAGATCTCTCCCCGGATATCGAATACGGCACGAGCTCCCGATGGGGAGATGTGGGCGGAGCGTACATACTGGTCGCCCATTACATAACGTGGACGAAGCTCCAGCAGGTCAGTGGCAATGCCTACGGTCAGCTTGCTGGCCGAAGCGCTTTCCGTGTCAAAGGTGTGCAGGTATCCTGCCTGCTCAAATACAATCTTGCTTCCATGGTGGGAAGCCCATACAATGGGGAAATCCTCATAGGAACTAAGCTGCTTCACCTCGCCATTGGACGTATCATAGGAAAATAGGTTAAACTCGCCGTTGCGGTCGCTAAGGAAATAGATCATCTCGCCGATCCACATGGGTTCAATATCGTTACATCCACCTTCCGGTCTGGGAATTTCAGTTTTGGAATGGTCGCCAAAGGAGAAAATCCAGATGTTAGACATGGTGCCTCCCCGGTAGTTTTTCCACTGACGGAAGGCCTCTCTTAAGGGAGTGTAGGCCATGGAGGTTCCGTCGGGCGAATAACAGCTGTGGTAGGCATTGGGAATGACCAGTTTCTCGGGAAATCCACCTTCCAGGGGTATTGTAAACAGCTGATTGAAACGGCCGGAATGGGTGGCTCGCTGGGAAATGAAAAGTACTGCTTTCCCATCGGGGGTAAATCCTTCCACCTGGTCTGCGGAAGGGTGCCAGGTAAGTCTTTTTGGAACCCCGCCTTCCACCGGAACCGTAAACACATCTATATTCCCATCATACTCGGCGCTGAAAGCAAGGGTTTTTCCATCGGGCGAAAATGCGGGTCTTGCCTCAATTCCTTCGTCCACTGTCAGCCGTCTTGGCTGCGTTCCATCCGAGTTCGCCACCCAGAGATCGTTGGCATAGATAAAGGCGATATGATCCTGGCTGATGGCCGGCTGTTCGAGAAGCCTGGTGTCGTTGGGATCGATCCCGAAAAGATTCATAGTGCTCATACCTAGCAGCAGGGAGAAAGCTGCATTCATTCCAGTTTTTTTCATGTTTCTTCGATTAGCTTACAATTCATACCCAAGTTAAATATTTGTTCTATTCCCTGAGAATAAATTGAAATATTACACAATATTCCATATATT
>SPBY01000380.1 GCA_004525825.1 Bacteroidia bacterium | reverse complement strand
TCGCGAAGGTTTTTAAATTTCAACAAAAAGTTGATAGAAACATAGTAATATCTATTGCAAACACTTACATCGAGATTTCCGTCAGATTAAGCCTCAAATCATTGGGGGCATGGCATCCGCCAAACCGCGAAAGCCCCCGCTAGACCTTGTGTTTTCGGGGGCTTTCCAATGGGGGGGGAATGATTCTCTACTAATTCCGACTATTTTTCAAAATATCGGCTGGCGTATCGGATAAAATATGGCCAGTTAGGTCCGGTAGTATGACCGCCTTCATGCTGCCTGAAGGCAATCTCTCCATCTGTTAAGGCTGTTTCCTGTGCCGGAAATTGATTGGCACCAATATCATTTTTACCCAGAAGCTTATATACGGATCCTGCATGCATGCCGCCTAAAAACATGCCCTTGGCATCTACCCACTGACCTTCCACATCAGGTGCCCCCGAACTAATGAAAACGGGTCTTGGAGCACATAAGGCGACCAGTTGATGAGCATCCACCGGCAAATCATTTTTGGTGAGGGGCCCTGCATATTTAATAAAATTCCCCGCAAACCAATGATATTCTCCTGAAGAAGCCAGGTTTTCTACCTGCTCACCAAGATTCCTTCGAAGCAGTTTAGTACCGCCTGCACCTGATGTACCAATGAAAGCGATAGCAAAACGAGGCTCATAGGCCATGGCGACAATGGCCGCTTTACCATACCTCGAAAGCCCTTCAATTCCCAGACGGCTTGCATCAACATCGGGATCTGTTTCGTAATAGTCTATCGCCCGGCTGGCACCCCACGCCCATGCCCTCAATACTCCCCATTCCCCGGGAGTTCTTGTTTCACCTTTATTCGCTAGCCCAATGATCCCCTGTGCTATTCCGGCTCCGTTATCGGCCTGAATGCTAACTGGTACAAGAACCGCATAACCCCAGCCTCTGGCAAGCAGCTGTTGTTTCCAGGTCGGACCTTCTGGCTGTCTGCTTCTGAATCTTGCCAATTGAGCTGCTGTCCAATTAAAACCAAACTCAGTAATGACAGGTACAGCTTTTTTTGAATGGGCAGGTGTGCCAATTACCAGATCGATATCCACACTTATCTCGGGGAAGCCCGAATTATCAACATGACCCACCAAATGTTTGATTATCACAGGATAAGGACCATCTACTGTATCAAGTACGCTCAGTATCTCCCAGGTTACGTCCGGTACATTATCTGGAACTCTGCCATAAATTTCCCTGTCAAACAGCTCCACTATTTCAGCCCTTCGCAGCGTAAGCCATTCTGTTGCGGATCGAACCGTATCGCCATTGTTGAAGACCAGGGCATCAGGCAACATTTCATAGGTTTTTGCCTTTGATTCGTCAGTGTTTGCTGCATTGGGGTCCGATGGGTTTCCTGAAGGACCATGGCGCATTTCGGAAGGATCAATGCCGAGCTGGTCTAACATCTGCTTGTAGTCTGCCTCGGACAGGGCACGGATGCTGTCCCTGTAAGCTTGGGAAAACTGAGCATTAGCCTGTGATCCTGTCAACAGGCATACAAGGAGTAGTGTAGTTGAAAATCTCATATGGTTCTGGCTATTAAACTGTCTGCTGTGCTCAGCCCTTTTTTTTAACCTCCAAGGTCCAGTGCAATCACTTCGTGATCTAATATTTTCTGAACTATAAGTTCAACTCTTCCATTGGAAACTTTATATTCCGGTTCTAAGCCAGACACCAAAAGTTGAACTTTTATCACATTTTTACCAGGAGGCACTTGTATTTTAACTTCCTGATCATGCAAGGGAATTAACTCTCGAAAAGGGCCTTTCATCATCATGGGATTTGTCAAATTCACCAGATGCACGGTCATCGACTGTGGCTGTTGCCAGACAGTAATATCAAGTATTCCCTGTCCGAGAACAGTCACAGGCTGCTCTTCTTTCATGGCCCATTGCACCGCATTTCGAATGAGTTTCCCATGATCTACATTTAGTATTTCCCAGAAGGTACGGTCAATATCCCATGGGAAATATACAATTCGGCTTTCTCCGATTTCACGAAGGTAAACCTCTCGAATATCTGTTTCTGGTACTCTTGGATAGACATGCTCCATGGGTAAATCCGGATAAGATGGGATCAATGTAAGAGGAGAAGGGAATTCACCATTCACCTGAATGCCCAGTCGATAAACTCCATTGATTATCCGGCTTGTATCTTCTATTCCTCTTAAAATGGGATGATATTGTCCGTTTTCTTTCGCTAATCGCAAATATGAATTTTTCATGGGGCCTTCAACTTCTCCGTTGAAGGAGATCCCAAAGAGATCCCTCAGACCAAAATCATTTCGTTTTTCGCCTTTTTCGTTAAATAAAGATGTCTCGAATGTGGCCAGAATACTCCCCCCCCTAGCCACATAGTCCATGATTTGCTGGCATTGCCCATCAGAAAGAGCTGCAATATTTGGAAGCACCAGTAATTTGAATTGATCAACATGCCCTGCATCAAGGTATTGATCATGAACCATCTCAAAGGGTACCCTTGCTTCAATGAGGGCATGATACATTCCAGTGTCATGATCAGGGGTATTATCCTGGTGTTTTTCTCCTCCATAAAAGCGTTGCGTCTGTTCCGAATATAACATTCCAACCGATGCCAGTGGTTTCTCATTTCTCAAATAGGGCTCCACTTTATGATGCCACTTATAGATCTCCTCCACAAAGGAGAGCCATCGATGATCGTACAAGGTTCCTGAGAATTTAGTATACCATGGCCTCATACCATTGGCAGTTCCATCAGCTACCCAGATTCGAACTTCAGCTTCACTCTGTACCGAATCCTTCCAGCGGTAAGGTTCCTCTACGCCCATGCTGAATATACCCCCAATAGGCTTTTTGCCCATAATGGCCCGGTATTCTTTCGCTCGTTTTCCATTTGACCAGGGAGGAATCATCCCTTGCCGGGCCTGATGATCGGTGAACAGTATATCCGATTGCTCACCGGCAATCTTTTTATCCGGAAATCCATTGGGAATAAAACGTGCCTGAGGATTAATTTTACGAATTTCAGAATCCCATAACTGCCATAATTCATACAGCCTGTTTCTTTGCCATTCGTTCCATTTTTGATAGCCGGGGTCCAGACGATTTGTCGATTGAGGCAATTTCAATCCGGAAAAATCATAAAAATTCTTCTGACAGCTTTCACAATAACATACCCCATGGCCGGCCCAGCGATTGGAGAATATTCCGTCCAGGGCATAGAGGTTCATGATTTCCTTATGGACTTCGGTCATGAACTCAAAATTATAAGGACCCAGCGCACACGTAACATATAAATCCGGATTGGACCAATGTTTTCTTTTATTTCCCTGTCGGTCCACCGCGGTCCATTCGGGATGGACACTAAAAGCCTCCGGCCACATTGCATGAGGATCGGTCCTGGCAATCACAACCATATCCATATCCCGGCATCCCTTTAGCAAATAGCCAAAGGGATCACTTTCTCCCATCCACAAGCTGCGGTGATGAAATTTGATTTGAGTAGGGTAATAAGCAACAATACCTCCGGCACTTAAGCATACTGCATCTGAATGAGTCCGCTTAAAATAATCCAGCCAAAAATCAGGATCATACTGCCCGGGATCATTTTCCACCAATGTAAGCTGAGCCCATCTCATGGGTTTATCAAACCATGTTGAGTTATCAAAATCTCTCCCCGGGTCCCTAAATGCTATATTTGGAAAGAGTCCGACTGCCGATCCGAAGACCATGCTTGTCTTTGCAAACTCCCTTCGGGTCAAATTGTGTTTCTTGCCAGGTTTCCGATTTTGTATCCCCATCATTTTCGCGTTGAAGCATTACTAATATTGATCAATGTAAGATAGAGAGCCAATCCCTTAAATCAAAGTGACCTCCAGGGCTAAGAATAAAAAACCTGGATAAGCATATATAAGTACCATGGATCATGCCTCAAATCATTGGGGGTGACTGGTGGCATCCATCAAAGCGCGAAAGCCTCTAATAGACCTTGTGCCCTTAGGTTCTTTACTTGAAGTGCAGGGACCTCTTTATCCCCCTGTTTAATATAGAGAGTATCTCCTTCCGAGATATTTTCCATGGTACTAAACTTCACATATACGTGCTCGGTGGTAATGAAAGATACATTTCCTGCCCGC
>SPBY01000236.1 GCA_004525825.1 Bacteroidia bacterium | reverse complement strand
GTATTACCCTGGCAAATTTGTTGTGGTCCCCGTCCCTTTCCCCCCAGTCCACCTCCCCAAAGTTGACATGTACCGGGATCTCGGATGCCGAGCTCTCCCCCTTCACAAAGGAGAGTTGCTGCAGTTCACTTTTGATGACCGGGTAGCTGTCCCACATCTTCCCCTTGGTCCGGATGTAGAGTACATCCTCCCGGTTAAATCCCAGGTCAGCCTCCCGCAGGTAGGTGAACTGCCGAATTGTAAATATAGAGACGGTGATCAAGATAATGGAGAAAGTAAACTGGAGCACGATAAGCACTCGTCGCGACCCCCTTCCCGCGTTTGGATTTCCGTTACCATTCCCGGAGAAAAAGCTCAATGGCTTGTATCCCGAAATCTTCAGGGAGGGATAGAGTCCTGCCAGCAGTCCGGTTACCAGGTAGATGCCCACTATTTGCAGCCAGAATCCCCATCCTCTAGGAGCAGGCTCCACGTACACATCGAATGACCAAAAGCTAAGGGGTGTCAGGTGTTCGGCAATGAAGAAACCCAGATAGAAGGCCACCAACAACAAAAGATAAGATTCACTCAGGAACTGGATCACCAGTTGCCGTTTGCCGGCACCGACACTTTTGCGTATGGCAATTTCCTTGATTCGCATGGAAGAACTGGCGGTGGAGAGGTTCACAAAATTGATGGAAGCAATCAACAGAATGACCACTGCCATGATCAGGTTCAAAATGAAGCCGATTATGCCCTTTTCTTCTCCATGCAGGTGCATGCGGTCAAAACGGTCCAGGAAGAACCAGGAATAGAAATCATCCTCCAAATTCTCTTCCACATGCTTATTAATGGCTTCATTCAGTGCCACCAGGTTGCTTCCTTCAGCCAGTTTGAAAGTGTTGTAGTACATGGTTCCGCCATACTCGTCCACCGGGTAACCCATCTCCTCCAATACATGGAAGCCCAAAAGGGCCTTGAACTGATAGGTGGATTCCACCGGTGGATCAGCCGCCACGGCAACCACTGTGAAGTACCCGCCCTCCCCGATCCGAATTTGCTGGTTCAAGGCCTTCTTCTCCCCGAACAGTTTGCTGGCCAGCGATTCTGTGATCACGATCTGGTCCCGGGCACTGAATACCTCCTCCGGGTTGCCCGAAACAAGCGGAAATGAAAAGAAGCTAAAGAAGTTGCTGTCCACCATCACCACCTGGCTTTCATCGAAATACTTCATGGGCACCTTCTCATCCCCATCTTCCACCGGGATACCCAATTCGAACTCTATGGGCTGACTGGCCCTGCAGCTGCTTTCCAACTGCGGAAAAAATTCCACCAAGGCCCGCGAGTACACTCCTCCGGTTCGCTGTGAAGTATAGTCAGATCCGTTCAAGTTAATTCGTATATTCAGCACATACATGCGCTTAATATCTTCGTGAAACTTATCGAAGCTGCCATCGAAGCGAACCCAGGACATCAGGGTCAGGAAGACACCAAATCCAATGGCCATGCCCAGCAGGTTGATGGAGGTGATCAGTTTGTTTCTCCAAAGATTCCGGAGTGCTATAAGAAGGTAATTGCGAATCATCTGTTCTCTTTTCCTACTCTATAAGTCAATTTCGTGCCATAAATACTAATATACTGAATTACTGTAATATACGCTATTTATTGAATGAATGGCTGTTGGATTTCCCGACACTCTGTGTGGCCGAATCCAACAATCCCTTACATTTACATCATCGGACTTAACTAAGACTCATGCCCAGGAAAGAGGGTTCCATACTGATTGTCGACGACAACAACGACTTGTTGATAGCCCTGAGGTTAATCCTTGGAAGGAGTTTTGAGAGGATTGATACTATCCGGAATCCCAACCTGATCCCCTCTACTCTGGAGAAACAAGCCTACGACCTTATTCTCCTGGATATGAATTTTAAAGCGGGACAGGTTACAGGCAACGAAGGAATTTTCTGGATGAACAAAATCCGCGAGAAAGATCCAAATGCCTCGGTGGTATTTATCACCGCTTACGGCGATGTGGAACTGGCCATTAGGTCCCTGAAAGAAGGTGCGCTGGATTTTATCATGAAATCCTGGGACGAGCAAAAGATCCTCTCTACCCTGCTCGGCGCTTATGAACTCCGAAAAAGCCGTATGGAGGTATCTCTGCTGAAAAAGAAACAGGCTCACCTCACCAGGGAACTGGAGAAAGACCTCTCCATCTGCCATTGCCAATCGCCTGCCATGAAGGACTTGGATCAAATGGTGGCAAAAATTGCCGGAACCGATGCCTCCGTCCTGATCCTGGGTGAAAACGGTACCGGCAAAGAGGTGGTGGCCAGAGAGATCCACCGCTTATCGGAACGAAGGAATGAGATCTTTATGAAAACGGACCTGGGGGCCCTGCCAGAAAGCCTTTTTGAAAGCGAGTTGTTCGGTCATACCAAAGGAGCTTTTACGGATGCCAAAGAGGAACGAGACGGCCGTTTTGTGATCGCATCGGGCGGCACCCTGTTTCTTGATGAGATTGGCAACCTTCCTCCGGGCCTTCAGAGCAAACTTCTGTCGGTCCTGCAAAACAACGAAGTATACCCGGTGGGATCATCAGTGCCTACCCCCATCGATGTCAGGGTTATTTCCGCCACCAACATGCCTCTTCAGGAAATGATTGAAGGAAGGAACTTCCGGGAGGACCTCTACTACCGGATCAACGCCATTGAGATAGAGATCCCACCGCTTCGCAAACGCTTAGAGGACATACCGGTGCTGGCGGCATTCTTTTTACAGAAATACAGCGAACAGTACCGTAAAAGTGGTCTGAAACTGTCCGACTCAGCGCTGGAGCAACTGAAGCAGCACCCCTGGCCGGGCAACATCCGGGAACTTGAACATACCTTGGAAAAGGCAGTGATCCTTTCAGAAAAGGTGGTGATTTCTCAAATTTCCTTGTCCACGGGCCCACCCAGCAGCCTGAAACAGTCTACTCCCGCCACCCTGAATCTGGAGGAGCATGAAAGGGAGGTGATCGCCCAGGCACTCAGGGAAGTACAGGGCAACATAAGCGCCGCTGCTAAGATTCTGGGCATCAACCGTTCCACACTCTACCAGAAAATGAAAAAATATGGTCTTTAGCCGTTTCATATGGTCCATCCTGGCCTTTGTGGCTGCCATTGTGCTTACCGCCATTCTCCTGGGCATTTACCTGCAAAAACCGGAGTTCCCTGTGACCCGCTCCATGCTGGTGGTGGCCCTGGTCCGGGAAACCATAGCCATGATCATATTCCTGACCCGCATAAGGCGCGACCTCTTGAAACTGATCAATGCCATGAGCAACGACGATCCTACCATGCAATTTGCCCGTGTAGGACGCGACCCCTATTTTAGTGCCATCCACAAAGGTTTCAATGCGCTGATCAAAGACTTCCGGCTGGTTCGGCTAGACAGGGAGGCCGAACAGCGTTTCTTTGAGGAAACTGTCAACCATGTGCAGTTTGGTCTGGTCGCTTTCAACGGAACAGGAGAGGTGAAAATGGTCAACCAGGCCTTCCTGGAACTATTCGGATTGAAAGAATTGGTCCTACTGAATGACCTGGCGCCAGTCTCTGGCGATCTTCCGGAGTTCTTCCAAAGCTTCTCGCCCGGAAAGGAAACCCTGAAAAAAATGGAGATAAAGGGACAATCCCAGCACCTGATCTTTCTTTCCTCGGGTTTTGTCCTGAAAGGGGAAGAGATCACCCTGGTCTCGGTACGTGATATCAGCCGGGAAATGGATCAGAATGAATTGGAGGCATGGCAGAAACTACTGCGGGTTCTGAGGCACGAGATACTTAACTCCATCAGTCCTATCAAACTGATTGCCGGCAACTTCTCTGAGCGGTTACAGCCAAAAGGTGAATTGCTGGCTCTCGATCAGTTGAAAGAAGATGAAATAGAAGATATTCTCACCGGATTGGAAACCATCCACCGTCGTGCCAGCGGACTTTCCGTCTTTTTAGATGCCTATACCAACCTTTACAGAACCCCGGAATTCAAAGCTGAGCAGACCGCCATTCTTCCCTTGTTGCAAAGAATCTCCGGACTCTTTAAGGAGCAGGCAGATCAGCAGGAGACCACCCTGGAGATAAGCTGTCCGGACCCCAACATTCAGGCGATGCTGGACGCAAGAATGATCGAACAGGTACTTATCAACCTGGTCAAGAATGCCATGGAGGCAGTTAACTCGCAAGCAAGCAGATTGATCATTCTGTCTGTAGCTAAATCCAGGAAAGGAGTACAGATTTCAGTAGAAGACACTGGAGCCGGCATTCCCAGGGACCTGATGGAGAGCATATTTATGCCTTTCTTTTCCACCAAGGAGACCGGGACCGGCGTCGGACTCAGCTTCTCCCAGCATGTGATGCGACTTCACCAGGGCTTTATCAGGGTGAGCTCCACCCCGGAAGAAGGAAGTGTGTTTCAACTGGTCTTTGGTAACAGATAATCTATTAATTTTAGAACAAAATAGTTCCATTTTCAGTTATAAAGTCAAATTAGTTGCCATGCCCATCAATGTACCTACCCAACTCCCAGCCATAGAAGAGCTGAAAAAGGAGAATATATTCATCATGGAGGAGAGCCTCGCCATCCACCAGGACATTCGTCCCCTGAGGGTGGCCGTGCTTAACCTTATGCCTGTAAAAATGGTCACCGAAACGGACCTGCTGCGCTCCCTGTCCAACACGCCCTTGCAGGTGGAACTGGACCTGTTTTACATGGATGAGCATGAGTCGAAGAACACTCCCCGTGAGCACATGGAGGTATTTTACAAGACCTTTGATCAGATCAAAGAGCACAAATACGATGGTCTGATCATTACCGGAGCCCCGGTGGAGCATATTGAATTCGAAGAAGTGGATTACTGGAATAGCCTATGCGAGGTGCTGGAGTGGAGCAAAACCCATGTGAGCAGCACCATGCACATCTGCTGGGGAGCCCAGGCAGGTCTTTACTACCATTATGGAATAAAGAAATACCCTCTTCCCTCCAAGGCATTCGGAATTTTTGACCACCATATCACCGACCGGAATCATCACCTGGTACGGGGTTTCGACGATGTGTTTCCTGCTCCCCACTCCAGATATACAGAGAACCGGCTGAAAGACATAAAAGCTCATCCCGACCTGGTTGCCCTGGCCTGGTCACCCCAGGTGGGATCCAACATCGTCCTTTCCAAAGACAACCGGCAGATCTTCATCTCAGGCCATCTGGAGTACAATCCCCTGACACTGAAAGAAGAATTTGAACGGGATCGCGCCAAAGGGCTGGATACCGCAGTTCCGGAAAATTACTTCCCGGACAACGATCCTGAGAAAGAACCGGTGATCCGTTGGAGGGCCCATGCCAGCCTGCTCTTCTCCAACTGGCTCAACTACTATGTCTACCAGGTGACCCCCTACGATTGGAAATAACTCCATCGGGCTCCGGATCAGATATCCACATCAAGATTTGTAAGGCTGCTGCGGCGGGCTTCTTCCACCACCTTTGTATAATCCTCCCGGCTCACAGGACGATCGATTTCCGGATAAAGGTGAGCCCGGTAGGTAGGCCGGTATTGGAGCATAATATTCACGTAGGTATCAACAGGCAGGCTTCCTGCAATCCAACGCATAGCATCCATTGAACCACTGACCTCGCCCGGCATCACC
>SPBY01000675.1 GCA_004525825.1 Bacteroidia bacterium | reverse complement strand
CCCACCACATTCTGAAGCAATATGGCAATGCGGTTGGTCCCGTTGGCCATATTAGGGGGGAGGCCCAGGGCCATAAGTACCGGGAGAGTCAGAATGGACCCGCCTGCAGCCATGGTATTGATGATACCTGCAACGATTCCAACAGCGATAACAATAATGTAGGTATACCACTCCATGCAGGCAGTATCAGGCAAACATGGGATAATCGGCCATCATCTCATTCACCTCCTTACGGGTCTTCTCGATGAGCAGCTTATCGTCAATGTTCATAATGACACGGTCGATCAGCTCCACTATCTGCGGAATCAACTCCTCTTTCACTCCCCGGGTAGATATGGCAGGGGTTCCCACACGGATACCGCTGGTCTGGAAAGGAGACCTGGAATCGAAGGGTACCATGTTCTTATTCACCGTGATGTCGGCCTCCACCAGGGTATTCTCCACCTGTTTCCCTGTTATATCTTCCACACGGGTACGCAGGTCGATGAGCATGGAATGGTTGTCGGTCCCGTCAGAAACCACTTTGTAACCCAGCTTCATAAATGCATCGGCCATGATGGCCGCATTCTTCTTCACCAGCTGCTGATAGATTTTAAATTCAGGTGCAAGCGCCTCCCCGAAGGAGACCGCCTTGGATGCAATGATATGTTCCAGCGGACCTCCCTGGATTCCCGGGAATACGGCAGAGTTGATCAGGGAGGACATCTTGCGGATCACTCCCTTTTGGGTGGCCCGGCCCCAGGGATTTTCAAAGTCCTTTCCAATCAGAATGATTCCACCCCGTGGCCCACGCAGGGTTTTGTGTGTGGTGGAGGTAACAATATGAGCATGGGGAAGCGGATTATCCAGCAAACCGGCTGCAATGAGACCGGCCGGATGAGCCATATCAATCATGAGAATGGCCCCAATTTTATCGGCAATTTCCCTCATCCGTTTGTAATCCCACTCCCGGGAATAGGCCGAGGCTCCGCCCACAATCAGTTTGGGTTTCTCCTTCAGGGCCACTTCCTCCATGGCATCATAATCCACGCGGCCCGTCTTCTCATCCAGACCGTAGGAAACGGCCCTGTAAAGGATCCCCGAGGAGTTTACCGGGGAACCATGAGAGAGGTGCCCGCCATGACTCAGGTCGAGCCCCATGAAAGTATCGCCCGGATCCAGCACCGTCAGAAATACCGCCATGTTGGCCTGTGCCCCTGAGTGGGGCTGCACATTGGCGTACTCAGCTCCATAGAGTTCGCAAAGCCTCTCAATGGCCAGATCCTCCACTTTGTCAATGACTTCACATCCACCGTAGTAGCGGTGTCCCGAGTAGCCTTCGGCATACTTATTGGTCAGGCAGGAGCCCATGGCCTCCATCACCTGCATGCTGACAAAGTTTTCGGAAGCAATCAGTTCGATGCCCCTTCTCTGACGTTGCTGTTCGTTTTCGATGAGCTTAAACAGGTCTATATCTCTCTTCATTTCTTAGGTTATTTTGAAATATTCCCAAATTTAACGTTTTGAATGTGTAATGAAGGGTAACTTGTATCGTCTTTTATAAAAATCTTCACACATATGTCCTTCAATCAACTGAAACAGGTGCTCCGCCTGCTGTTCAAAGAGAAAAGAATCACCATTATCAACATCATCGGATTATCTGTCAGCCTGGCCTGCGCCCTCTTTATGCTGCTCTGGGTGCAGCACGAACTAAGCTTTGACAGGTTCCACACCGATTTTGACCGGCTTTACCGGGTCGAAGAGGACCAGTACTACTCAAATGCAGAACCCTACCATGTCAATGTGACGCCCTATGTATCGGGACCGGTATGGAAAGACGAGGTTCCGGAAATCGAAGAGCAGTGCCGCCTGGCCTTCCAGGGAGGTCACCTCTTTACCGAAGGGGAGAACAAGTTTTTTGAAGACGGCATTGTTGTGGTCGATTCTTCCTTTTTTGATATGTTCACCTTCAAATTTAAATACGGAAACAAGGAAGCTGTGCTCCGGGAACCCAACACCATGGTGATTACCGAAGAACTGTCAACCAAGTATTTTGGCGATACCGATCCTGTGGGACGAACCATCCAGGTAAACCAGGATCTGATATTCACCATTTCAGCAGTCATTGAGGATCCTCCCAGCAATAGCATTCTTGGCTTTAAAGTCCTCTTCCCCTGGAACTATCTTACTCTGGAGAACCGTAACAACGACACCTGGAGCTCCAATTCCATCATGACCT
>SPBY01000568.1 GCA_004525825.1 Bacteroidia bacterium | reverse complement strand
TGGAAATTTCAAAAAGGAGAATCAGAATCTGCCTTTCAAAGGGATTTTAATGATGCTGATTGGGAAAGTGTGACTGTTCCCCATGACTGGGCCATTTACGGGCCTTTTGATAAGGAAGTTGACAAACAAACCGTTGCCATCAGACAGAATAACGAAAGGGTAGCCAGTGAAAAAACAGGCAGGACCGGAGCGCTGCCCTATATAGGAGAGGCTTGGTATCGAAAAGATTTTTCCATTGCCAATCTGGATGAAAACAAAAAAGTTCTTTTGCTTTTTGAAGGCGCCATGAGCCAGCCAAAGGTCTTTGTCAATGGCGAGAAGGTAGGAGAATGGAATTACGGATATAGTTATTTCTATTTTGACATAACAGAGCATGTCTCGGGGGAAGGAAATAACAGTCTGGCCGTTCATTTATCCAATTTGGGCATGTCCTCCCGCTGGTATCCGGGTGCCGGCCTGTACAGAAAGGTGACGATCATTGTGAAGAACAAGGAAAGCATAGATCAGTGGGGAACTTTCATACACACCCCCTTTATCACTTCTGAATTGGCTAAGGTTAAGGTCCTTACGAAAGTGTCTGGAGAGAATCTTACCATTATTACCAGAATTCATGATGCCCTTGGCAATGAAGTCGGCTCGAATCAGTCAAACACCCCCTACGGAAATGAGTTCGAGCAAGACATTGCTGTAGAAAATCCTCAATTATGGAGCCCCGAAACCCCTTATCTCTATACTGCCACATCGCAATTACGGGCGGACGATGTACTCCGCGATGAAATAAGCACCCGTTTTGGTATTAGAGAGATAAAGTATGAAGCCGGCAAAGGATTTAGTTTGAACGGGGAGGTTCGGAAGTTTAAGGGCGTGTGTTTGCATCACGATTTAGGTCCCCTGGGTTCAGCGGTGAATACATCCGCTTTGCGCAGGCAACTGCAGATTCTTAAAGAGATGGGTGCCGATGCGGTGCGCAGTTCTCACAATATGCCCTCCTTAGAACAACTTGAATTGTGCGACGAAATGGGCATCATGTTTTTGGCTGAAAGTTTTGACGAATGGGCCAGACCCAAAGTAAAAAATGGCTACCATCTTTATTTTGATACGGATGCAGAAAAAGATGTAGTCAATCTGGTACGCGCAACACGCAATCATCCCTGCATTGTCATGTGGAGTTCTGGAAACGAAGTACCAGACCAACATGGAGCAGAAGGGGCAAAACGTGCCCTTTGGTTACAGGACATTTTTCACCGTGAAGACCCCACACGACCAGTGACTGTCGGAATGGATCAGGTAAAAGCCACCATGGAATCAGGATTTGGTGCCTTGTTGGATATACCTGGATTGAACTACCGGCTTCCACTGTATGAAGAAGCTTATGAAAAATTTCCTCAAGGAATGATCTTAGGATCAGAAACTGCTTCCACTGTGAGTTCAAGAGGCATCTATAAGTTTCCTGTGGTTCCGGGGAAAATGAAAACATATGAGGATGGTCAAAGTTCGTCCTATGATCTGGAATGTTGCAGCTGGTCAAATGTGCCTGATGATGATTTTGTATTACAGGACGATAAGCCCTGGGTCATAGGAGAGTTTGTCTGGACAGGTTTCGATTATTTGGGAGAACCGACTCCTTATGATGGAATGTGGCCATCACGCAGTTCCTATTTTGGCATTAACGATTTAGCAGGATTGCCAAAGGATAGATTTTATTTGTACCGAAGCAGATGGAATACCACTGATGAAACATTGCATATTCTTCCCCATTGGAATTGGGAAGGAAGAGAAGGAGAAACAACCCCTGTTTTTGTGTACACAAGTTACAACAGTGCCGAGCTCTTTTTAAATGGAAAGAGTTTAGGCATACAGAAGAAAAATTCACTTACTCCTCAAAACAGATACCGTTTGATGTGGATGGATGTAAAATACGAGCCAGGAACATTAAGAGTAGTAGCCTATGACGAAAAAGGAAATCCGGCTTCTGAAAAGGAGATACATACGGCTGGTAAACCCTATAAACTAATTCTTGAATCAGATCGAAGCACCTTAAAAGCAAATGGGGAGGATTTGGCTTTTGTGACCGTATCCGTAGTGGATAAGAATGGAATTCCTTGTCCGGATGCTACCAATCAATTGAATTTTAATGTACAGGGAAAAGGAGCCTTCCGGGCGGCGTGTAATGGAGATGCTACTTCTCTCGAGCTATTTCATATACCCACCATGAAATTATTTAGTGGTAAACTGGTGGCAATCGTTCAGTCCAGCTCAGAAGCTGGTGAAATTGAATTGGCTGTTACTGGGAAAGGATTGAAAGCAGGTAAGATTACATTGAATGCTACGATTGAAAATTGAAATGAAAACGGCTTTTATATTTCTAATTCTGTTGTTATTTACTGCATGCTCTGATCAAAATAGCTCTGCAGATAAATCGTTGTGGATCATATCAGCTCCGGCAGGAAATAAAATCACTAAGATTGAAAAGCACGGAGAAACCGTGATCCCCAATGGCAGAATTGTTACCCCTGCCGGTACGAGTATCCTCACGGCACCTCATCCCTATGGATTGACCTTAAGTCCGGATGGCAACATGGCTGTTACTGCCAATTCAGGAACCAATCCCTTGTCCATAACCATTGTACGGGAAATTCTGTCACAGCATCCGGAGGTACAACAAATACCCCCGGGCCCTTCAACAGATGCAGGCGTATTGGCCTCGGTATTTATGGGATTGGCTGTATCTCCAGATATGCAAACAATTTATGTGGCAGGTGGTCAGGAGAATAAGATATTCTTATTTGATGCGAATTCTGGCGAAAAGCAAGGCTACATAGATTGTTCGGATAGTACCACT
>SPBY01000530.1 GCA_004525825.1 Bacteroidia bacterium | reverse complement strand
GACGAAACCGCGTAAAATACCCGTTGACCGGAAAATTTCTTCAGCTCTTCAAGGTTTTGTGCAGACAGCACTGAGTTGGGAATTCCCAGGTTGCGGGCCAGTAGCTGCACATGAGAAACCATGTTCCCTTCGCTCACCGTGGCAATACCTGCCACCGGTTTGAGATCCGGAGGGGGTTTATTAAAGACATAGATTTTGTCTCGATCCATCACCAGGTCCCCGGTCTGTCCCGATACCACCACCAATTCTCCGACCGCGTAACCCGGATTTAATCCCCTGATGGCATGTTGTCCCTGAATATCCATTACGCGATTTGCGCCATGTCGGCAGCTAAACAGTTGCTTATCAAGCTGATCCAGGGTAATGCCGCAATAGAGCAAGAGGGAAGATCTGACCTGATCATCGAGAAAACCCTCTGCCAGGGGTTCAAAGCCCGTATACAGATCAATCACCTCGTTGTAGTGAGCTCTGAACATTCCGATTCCCCAATCGGTAAATCTTCTGCCCGTCTCGAAGAAATCCATGAGCTCATTGAGGGTTAACTCCTTTTCCTGGGAAATCCTGATCCTGGAGGAGACCTCTTCCCCCTCCCACAACTCCATATAACCACAACCGGTCAGGGCCATCCCCAGGCTGTTTATTGTTTCAAGATTGTCTTTGATGCTTTTCGGGGACAAGCCTGATAATTCTCTCATCAGCAACTTCTCCAGTACAATGGAGAGACCAAGCACTGCAAGGCGCTCGTCGGAGCCAACTACCGACATGATTTCTTTCCTTAAATTCAGGAGGATGCTCGATAGTGCTGAGATTTTTTCCTGGCCCGGCTCTGAAAGGCTGTATTCTGCAATGCCCGCAACAACACCCTTTTTATAGCCCGAACCGGCAGTTAACTGATCCAGGTATATATTGAGTGAATTCAGGTCGACCGGCATATAAAGCTTTTTCATATCACCGATCAGCTTTTCAAACAAATCCAGCAGTTCTGCATCAAGATTCTTTTCGTTGCGGTTCCTGAATTCTATCACCTTCTGCAGATCAACCTCCTCGGGCTGACCGTGGATTTTTACTCTCAAATCGAGAAAGCGGGGATACTTTTCGGAGATTACCCTGGAAACGGAACGAATTTCCTGGGTAAGGTTGTCATCTCCCTGGTGGGGTAAATCTTTTAAAGATTGGCGCAGCAGAAAGTAGTTTTCTTCAATCACCTTCTCATCGGCCAATAACCAATGGTAAAAATCCTGGCCCCATTGGCTTTCATCTTCTGCCTGAAAAGCACCCCTGTAATATTGAGCCTTCCTGAGCACCCAACCATTATCGATGACCCGAAGATATTGCTCCAATTGATATTGCTTCAGGCGGGAATGATTATGTACTGTATCCCAGAAATCAGGGAAAGGCGTCGTGGAAAGTATCTGTCCTAAAAACACATGATTGCTCAGGCTCAAAGCATATACCTCCTCTTTGTGCCTGGCCCTTTGAACTCCTCCTGGTTCCGGACACCTTTCCTGGGGAGGCAGGATGGTTCCGTCTTTGCAATACCACCTGATCTCCTTGTACGGTCCGCGGATATCCCCTTTGTAGGATTGAATCCTCCTGCTGATTTCCTCATCAGAAATGCTCTGAGAGAAAAGTGCGCTAAGCGCTGAAAGAAACAAAATGCCAAGGGTTAATATATTTCTCATTATTTTGGTGGTTTTTGCACGAAGTGCTTATCATTCAATAACCCGTCCTTTTGGCCTAAATTACAGGTAGGCATGTTTTCAAACTTAGCTCACAAAACTTGAAAGAACACTTTACAGAATCAAAGATACAAATTGTATATCAGCATACCCAAAAGTGACGGAACCCTCCGCCTGATTGCAGCTATCTTTATTATGAGAAGCACCATGGCGGCAGAAAAGGCTTGGACTCTCCAGCATTTGAAACTGTAAAAAAGGAACTCGGCCGTTTCGGCCGGCACCCTGCATGCGATGGGAATGAAACTGAATAACACCGTCGAAATGATCAGCCTCTTAACCAGCTATTTTGCCCTTGCCGATTTTTTCTGAAGCAAAAGACAGCCACTCCAACCTACAATTTTGGGATCATATTTGACTTCTACTCTCCCAGGTTGTACCTTGTATGGGTAACCAACAATAATTTAGGTGAAACCATGAGACCACTGTTCATTGGAATTTTACTGTTTCTTATCTGGTCATTACTTTCAACATGGTATTATGTGTGCCATGTCAATGATTTTTGTAATGGACCGGATGTATCCCAACAGGTTTCTGACCCGGAAACCCAAGCTCAAATTGACAGTACCGCGGTGGCTGAAACCGAACCGACAGAAGAAATCACCCCTCTTCCGGAGAATTTGATAATTCACTTTGCATTCGACCGGAGTGATTTCAAACCCTTAGAAGAGACATCACGATTTTTATCTGAGTGTAAAGCCTACCTTGAAAAAGAGCCGGGTACAATGCTCAATATCACAGGCCATACCGATGCTGTCGGGACCGCAAGCTATAACCAGGCTCTTGGAATGAGGCGGGCAGAAAGTGTCCTTTCCTTCTTTGTAGGACAAGGTTTACCGGCCGAAATAATAGAAACCTCCTCAATGGGTGAAAGTGTACCTGTTGCTGATAATGCAACACCCCAGGGAAGGGAAAAGAACAGAAGAACAGAAATATTGATAAAAATCCAATAAAATGATGACATTCAACACCATATTGGCACAAACCCTGGCAGGCACTATCATTGAAATAATCGTGCTCTTACTGGTAGCAGGGCTGATCGGATACTTCACCTCCTACTTCTATTATCGTAGTATCTATCGAAAGAAGATCTACAAACTGGAAAGTGACCTGAAGAATCTCCAGATAAAAAATGACGGCCTGCTGGGCCGGATCGATAAGCTGGAAAAAGAACTTGAAGAAAAGGAGAAGAAGAATAAGGCATAGTATGGACTAAATAATGATAGATGAAATTTCTCGACATCTTCTTTACAGTCTTTCATACCTGCCTTGTAATCTTTAACCTGTTCGGATGGATCTGGAAG
>SPBY01000306.1 GCA_004525825.1 Bacteroidia bacterium | reverse complement strand
TAGTTACTTGATTGTCTTTTTTGAATAGGCCGCAAATATAGCACTATTTTTTTGCACTTTGGAGGCTCCCACCCAAAAAAATGCGCAACCGGCCCGGGGGCCAATCACGCATTTCTGCATTCTTATTGCTTTGACAGCGTGGTATTTATACCTTCTAATCGAAAAGTTTCATGTCATCCAGCACTTTCATCACACTTTTCACACTTTCGACCGAGCTCGAAAGTAACTTCTTCTCTTCCGCATTGAGGCTGATCTCAATAATCTCTTCCACCCCGTTCTTGCCCAGGATTACCGGGACCCCCAGATAGATCTTTTTATATCCGTATTCACCATTCAGGTAGGCACAGACCGGGAACACCCGCCTTTGATTGTCCACAATGGCTTCCACCATCTGCGTCACGGCCGCACCGGGAGCATACCAGGCTGAGGTGCCCATAAGACTCACCAGTTCGCCTCCTCCTTTACGGGTTCGGTCCACAATTCTATCGATCACCTCTTTGTCGAGCAATTCAGTGATCGGGATCCCGCTCACTGAGGTATACCGGGGAAGGGGTACCATGGTATCACCATGTCCGCCCAGGAGCATGGCATTAATGTCATTAGGAGACACATTCAGTTCAGAGGCAAGAAAGGCCTTGAAGCGACCCGTATCCAGGATTCCAGCCATTCCAAATACCTTGTGGGGATCCTTGTTGGCTGCCAGGAAGGCTGCGTAGGTCATCACATCCAGGGGATTTGACACCACAATGATGATGGCATCCGGAGAATACTTAATCGCTTTCTCGGTGACTTCCTTGACAATGTTTGCATTGGTTTTGATCAGGTCGTCTCGCGACATTCCCGGTTTACGGGGTATCCCGGAAGTAATGACAATGATCCCGGAACCTTGGGTTTTCAGGTAATCGTTAGTGCTCCCAGTGACCCGGGTATTGAAATGATTGATGGAGGAAGTCTGCCAGATATCCAGCGCCTTTCCTTCGGCAAGGCCCTCGTTTATATCTAGAAGGACCACTTCGTTGGCAAGGTCCTTGTGGGCAATCACATTGGCACAGGTGGCTCCCACATTGCCGGCTCCAATAACTGTAATTTTGTTCATAGGGTTAGGTTTTTTTTAGTCAGGACTTCAAATATAACCATCCGCGGGATTATTTGGCTATTCCGGCTGTTGTTATTCAGCATCCGGACACCGTTTTCCTTGACATTAGGGTGTAAAAATGGTAAATTATATGCATGAAAATTGATCTGTCGAAATACCTGGATAATTGGTATAAGGAAGATCCTGCCAAAAACATCTATCCCGGTCCGGTGCTCACCCTGTCTAGAGAGGTGGGTTGCCCTGCAAAAAGAATTGCCGCCGACCTCAGCGAAAAGCTGAACAAGTTGAAAAAGTTGCATGCCAAGGATCATCCATGGCGCTGGATCGACAAGGAGATCATGATGGAATCGGCCAAAGAGCTCCAGGTGCACTCCAGCCAGATTCAACACGTATTTGATTACAAGAGCCGGGGAATCCTGGAGGACCTGCTGATGGCACAATCGAAGGATTACTACAAGTCCGATATGAAGATCCGTACCACCATTGCCAAGGTGATCCGGAAATTTGCCAATGAAGGCAATGCCATCATTGTAGGAAGGGGTGGTGTGGCCATCACCCGGGATATTCCCCGTTCACTTCATATTTTCCTGGAAGCACCCCTGGAGTGGCGGGCCCTGAGGGTGGCTGAAAAGAACAACTGGTCCATCGACCAGGCGAGAACTTATGCCCAGAACATCGACAAAAAGAGAACAAGCTTCAGGGACTTCTTCCAGGGCAAAGGAAATGACTATACCCGCTTCGATATCAAGCTAAACTGCATGACCCTTGAAACAGACCATATCATCGATATCATCATCGGCGCATTGCACACCCGTTCCATGATTTAAACCAGTACCTTTCCGGTCATCTCTGCGGGACGCTCTAATCCCATGATATGCAGAAGCGTAGGTGCCACATCGGCCAGGATGCCTTCACCCACTTCAGTATAATCATCTGTCACCAGGATGCAGGGAACCGGGTTCAGGGAATGGGCCGTGTTGGGCGAGCCATCTTCATTGACCGCATTATCGGCGTTCCCGTGATCGGCAATAATCATCACATCGTAGCCATGGCTCCTAGCTGCCTTTACCACCTCACCTGCACACTGGTCCACCGTGGTAATGGCTTTCTCAATGGCTTCATAGATCCCGGTATGGCCCACCATATCTCCGTTGGCGAAGTTCAGGCAAATGAAATCGGGTGCATTTTCCTTCATGTCGCTGATGACTGCATCTTTTACCCCAAAGGCACTCATCTCTGGCTGCAGGTCATAGGTTGCCACTTTTGGAGAGTTAATCAGGATCCGGTTCTCCCCTTGAAACTTGGCTTCCCTTCCTCCGGAGAAGAAGAAAGTCACATGGGCATACTTCTCTGTTTCAGCAATCCGCAGCTGGCTCAGCCCGGCATTCGACACCACTTTGCCCATGGTATTATTCACATTCTCCTTGTCGTAAATAATATGCATCTCTTTAAAAGTGGCATCATAAGGGGTCATAGTGCAATAGTGCAAGGGAATAGTATGCATTTCAAATTCGGGCATATCCTGCTGGGTCAGGACCATGGTAAGTTCCTTGGCCCGGTCGTTCCGGAAATTAAAAAAGACCACCACATCTCCTTCCCTGAGGGTCCCCAGGGGCTGGTTCTCTTCGCCCACGATCACAATGGGTCTCACAAACTCATCTGTCACCCCCTTATCATAAGATTCCCGGAGGGCAGTCACCACATTGGTGGCAGTGCGACCCTTGCCGTGTACCAGCAGATCATAGGCCTCTTTGACCCGCTCCCAGCGTTTGTCCCTGTCCATGGCATAATACCTGCCGATAAAGGAAGCCACCTTCCCGTTGGATTGGGCCAGGTGCTTCTCCAGGTTCTCCATATACCCCAAGCCACTCTGGGGATCGGTATCTCGTCCGTCTCCGAATGCATGAACAAACACATCCTTGATTCCGTAATCGCCGGTAATATCACACAGCTTATAGAGATGCTTATCCAGCGAATGTACTCCGCCGTCGGAAAGTAGTCCCATGAAATGCACCTGCTTCTGATGGTCGCGGGCATAAGAAAAAGCCTCCACCAGGGCACTGTTCTCCCTGATGCTCCCGTCTTTTACGGCTAAGTTGATCTTCACCAGGTCCTGGTATACTACGCGGCCTGCACCAATATTGAGGTGTCCCACCTCCGAATTGCCCATCTGTCCGTCGGGCAGTCCCACGTCCTCTCCCGAGGCATGAAGTTGTGAAGAAGGAAATTCCTTCTTAAGTCTATCCATATTCGGGGTACTCACCTGGCTGATTACATCAGATCTGTCACCCTTCCCAATACCCCAACCATCGAGGATCATCAACATAGTCTTCTTTGTACTCATATCTTGTGCGCTTATTCTCAGTTAGACGCCTGATGGATGGATTTGTTGTCCTTATCAGGTAAGAAGCGCACAAAGATAGTCCATTTAAACATTTTTAGTGCTAATTTGCTTGCAGCATAACAAACCTCAATATTCATTTAAAACACTCCCATGAATACAAAACTCATTTACCTTGTTGGGCTCCTGCTCCTCATGCTGGTTTCCTGTACTCCCAAAGGAGATCAGACCGATTTCTCCATCGATTTTGAGAAATACACCATGGCCAACGGGCTCGATGTGATCCTGCATACAGATGCCTCCGATCCCATAGTTTCTGTGGCCATCCAGTACCATGTGGGATCCAACCGCGAAAAACCGGGACGTACCGGATTTGCCCACCTGTTTGAACACATGATGTTCCAGCAATCGGAAAATGTGGGTCAGGACCAGTTCTTTAAAAAGATCCAGGCAGCCGGCGGAACCCTGAACGGCGGAACCAATTCTGACGGAACGGTATACTATGAGATTGTACCTAAAAATGCTCTTGAGATGGCCCTCTGGCTGGAATCGGATCGCATGGGCTATCTGATCAACACGGTCACACAGTCCGCCTTTGCCAATCAGCAAAATGTGGTGCAGAACGAAAAAAGGCAGGGAGTGGATAACCGGCCCTACGGTCACAACTCCTGGGTACTGGATAAAAACCTATACCCCGAGGGCCATCCCTACAGCTGGCAGGTCATCGGCGAAATGGAGGATCTGTTCAATGCCACCGTGGAGGATGTGAAAGAGTTCCACGCCACCTTCTATAGACCAAATAATGCTACCCTGGTAGTGGCCGGTGACATCGATGCGAAAGAGGCCCGGCAACTGGTGGAAAAGTACTTCGGGGAAATTCCCGGGGGTGCCCCCATGCAGGACATGGATCCCATGCTGATCTCACTGGACGCTACCAAAAAACTGTACCACGAAGACAATTTTGCAACAACACCCATGCTCACCATGGCATGGCCCACAGTGGAACAGTACAGCAAAGACGCCTATGCGCTGAACTTCCTGGCAGAGCTGCTCTCCAGCGGAAAGAAAGCACCCATGTACCGGGTACTTGTAAAAGATAAGAAGCTTACCTCCAGGGTCTCGGCCTACAACCGTTCCAGGGAGCTTGCAGGTAGTTTCAGAATCACCATCAACGCCAATGCAGGCGTCAGCCTGGCCGAAGTAGAGGACGCTATTTTTGAATCGATGGAACTGTTCGAAGAAGAAGGGTTCACCGAGAAGGATATGGATAGGATCAAGGCCGGACTGGAAACCCAGTTTTACAACGGTATCAGTTCTATTCTTGGAAAAGGCTTTCAAATGGCACGCTACAACGAATATGCAGGTTCGCCTTCCTTCATCGAACAGGACATAGCCAATATTCAGGCGGTGACCATGGAGGAGGTAACACGTGTATATGAAACCTACATCAAAGACAAAC
>SPBY01000376.1 GCA_004525825.1 Bacteroidia bacterium | reverse complement strand
CTACTCGGCCATGGGCATGAGGTGGATCATATATTTGATCATATTATCTACCATGTACTTTGGGAGGGAAGTCCTGAAAGAGCGATCAGATCTAAGAACCCTATTGAGTTTTTCTCTCCTTTTTTATGGGTTTGTTAATATCGTAAGTCTTATTCCTTCGGGGGACAGGTTCGTGGTTGTGGCCGATACCTTTCTGATTCCTTATTTCATGATCTTTCTTGTGGCCCTCCCCAGGATTGGGGAAAGCGTTCTCATCAGAGTAATCTCTTTTCCTTTGTTAATGCTTTTTTGTGTGGTGCAACTTAGACTGGGAATGGACTTTTTCGGCATCATGACCCTCATAGGGAATCCAGTCACTGCCGCATTTTATTCGGACCCTGTTCCATTAATTACTCAGCTTAAGGCTCTCTTTTAAGATGCTATGCTATTCAGATGATTAAACATTACCTCTCACGGGCAATATTTAATATACCGGGTTGGAGAACAAATCGCAAAATTGTGGTGATTGAGTCCGACGACTGGGGCAGCATAAGGATGCCATCCAATGAGGTGTATCACTTATGTCTCAAAGCCGGATATCCGGTGGACAGGATTTCCTATGAACGTTTTGATTCCATTGCCAGTCAAGACGATCTGGAACTGCTGTTTGATTTGCTCACTTCCTTCAAGGATAAGCATGGGAACCCTCCAAAAATCACCTCCAACTGCCTGGTGGCCAATCCCGATTTTGAGCGGATAGAAGCCGATGAATTCAGATCTTACCATTACGAATTAATTACAGAAACCTTTCTTAAATACCCCCGACATCATAAGAACTTTGAATTGTGGAAGCAGGGCATGGAAGCGAAGGTATTCCATCCCCAATACCATGGAAGGGAACACCTGAATGTTAGCCTTTTCATGGATGCCCTTCGCAAAGGCGATGAAGCCACCCATTTCGGATTTGCCAATAAGATGCCAGGATGCATTCCCCTGGGACCCCAGGTGGAGGGCAATCCCTATGTGGAAGCATTGCGTTACCACTCCATGCAGGACAAGGATGAGAAGCTGAAGATATTCATGGAAGGCCTGGCCTTGTTCGAGGCAATGTTTGGATACAGGTCCGAAAGCATCATCCCTCCGAATTATACCTGGAGTCCCGATTTTAATAAGGCAGTTTGGGAACAGGGAGTCAGATACATACAGGGCCTGCGTCTGATGGGTGAGCCGGTGCCGGGTCACAAAAGCAAGCAGCACTGCATTTACCTGGGAAAGCAGAACCAACTTGGACAAAGCTACCTGGTAAGGAATTCTTTTTTTGAACCTTCCATGTTCGGATTGGGAATCAAGGATCCTGTGGGACGCTGCCTTACAGAAATGAAGATTGCATTCAGTCTGAACAAACCAACCATTATCACCAGTCATCGCATAAATTTTGTGGGTTTCATTGATCCGGACAACCGGGACCGGAATTTGCTTATGCTGGGTCAGCTGCTGTCTAAAGCGCTAAAGCATTGGCCCGAAATTGAGTTTATGAGCTCCGATCAATTGGGTAAGCTGATTGAGGAAAGATGAGCTACTATTGTACAAGCATACCATATATTCATGTATAAAAGAATTGTCTTAGCTAAGAACCTTTCCACGAAGGAAAAGTTTAAAAGAGTATCTCAGTATTATTTTCGATTGAGAGGTGCAAGAATATTATGGGATGAGCAGTTCAAACTAAAGTCCGAGCAGGTACCCGGTTTTAAAAAGTCTGCAGGTCAGGAACTTGAGCAAGAGCATATTGCTTACTGGAAGCCTTTCCGGAAACATGTCAACCTTGCTACATTGAGGATATGCCAGAGTATTTCGGACCATGCGGATCCTAAGTGCGTCCCTGAAGAAGTGTTTAAGGCAGATATTGAACCAACCTTGAATGGAATCCCATCCTCAGGCTACTTATCCTTGAAGAGCATTTATAATCGCTGGTACAGGGGCCACGTTTTTCCAGAAGATTATTTTCATAATATTCAAGGAAATTGGATGGATCCTGACCTGAATTCAATTTCATTTGATGATGTCAATTCCATTATAAAAGACCTGGAGTATCCTGTGGTACTGAAACCCAACAGGAATTCTCAAGGGGGCAAAGGAGTATTATTTCCCCGGAACAGAATGGAGTTAAAAGATTTAATAGGAGGAAAAACAGACTTTCTTGTTCAGGAAAAAATAGTACAACACGCCTTCTTCGACCAGTTCAACCCCCACGGGTATCATTCCGTAAGAGTCAATCTCTATCGTTCAGTTGTTGATAATCAGGTGCATATTTTGAACCATGCCTTAAGAATGGGCGTAGGTAATTCTCTTGATAATCTGACTTCAGGCGGAATCAGTTCCATGATCAGGAAGGATGGGGTTTTAAACGGTTTTGCCGAGGACTTTATCGGAGAGAAATATATTACACACCCGGATACCGGGATTGCATTTGATCTGGCCATTCCCGACTTTGAAGAACTTATCAGACTTTCTTTGGAAGTGGCTGAAAAAGTACTGTATCGAAGGATCATTTGTCTGGATCTGTGCTATGATTCTAAGGGAAGGTGGAGAATATTTGAAGTCAACTATAACGGCAATACCATCAAGTTTTCACAGCATCATGGGATCCCCTTCTTCGATGAATATACCGACGAAGTACGGCAATATTGTATCGAACATCACTGGGCACTTAGCCCCAGGAGTTAGGTATAAACAAAGATAATTAGATCTGCTGGCTTATGTATAAAAGGATTATCTTAAGTAAGGGCCTCTCAACAAAGGAAAAAATAAAGCGCTTATTAGCGTATTATTTTCGCCTAAGAGGGGCAAGGATAGTGTGGAACAAATATTGGGCGAAAATAAACAAGATTTCTCCTGCCTTCAAGCAGACCGCTGAGCCAGAGATTGAAAAAGCGCATATCCGGTACTGGAAGCCTTTCCGGAGAAAGGTCAATCCCGCATCCTTGAGGGTGGGCAAAAATATCTCGGGCCATGCCAGTCCAAAGTGTATTCCTGAGGAGGTGTTTATGTCAGATATTGAGCCGACCCTCAATCGGACCTCATCGGTGGAATACTTATCCTATAAGAGTTTTTACAATCATTGGTTTCCGGGAGATATGTTCCCCAAGGACTATCTTCATAACATCGACGGAGAATGGCTGGATCATGACCTGAATTCAATCTCCATGGACCAGGTCAAATCCATTGCCGAAACACTGATCTATCCGGTGGTTCTGAAGCCAAACAGGGATTCCTATGGGGGCAGCAATATAAGTTTCCCAAAAAGCAGTAATGAACTCATTGAGCTGCTTGAAGGAAAAAAGAACTTTCTTGTTCAGGAAAAGCTCACACAGCACTCCTTTTATAATCAATTCAATTCACATGGGATTAATTCAGTTCGTGTAAACATCTATCGTTCCGTGGCAGATAACCAATTACATATTGTGAATCTTGCTATGAGAATGGGGGTGGGAGGATCTCTTGACAACCTGACTTCAGGAGGTATCGGCGTCATGATAAGAAAGGATGGGATGATGGACGGTTATGCCCTGGATGGACAAGGAAGAAAATTCCTGACTCACCCGGATACCGGAATCACCTTTGATAAGCAGATACCCGATTTTGAGAATTTAAAAAGCATCTCCTTGCAAGTAGCCGGCAAGATCTTATATGCCAGAATCATATGCTTGGATTTGTGTTATGATTCGGAGGGAAGATGGAGGATGATTGAAGTCAATATCAACGGGACCACACTTATGTTTGCACAATTTCATGGTGTACCGTTTTTTGATGAGTACACCGACGAAGTACGTGAATATTGTTTACGTAATCATTGGACACTAAAGCAATAAAGCTATGGTAAGGCGATATTTAGGGAAGGCGATTATCCGCACCAGGATGATTTTAGAAAAATCATTCAACTCGATTCTGATGGTGTTGATCCTGGCGCATATCCGGAACGAGGCTCATCGGTCCAGAAGAATTGTAGCCAGGAAAATGGGCAGAAAAGTAGTGACCAGAAAGGTCAAAAAATCCATTAAGCTCTATTCTAAAAGAAGATTTGGCAGTAAAAGCTATTGGCCGAGTTTGGCTTTTTATACTGAAATAAAGGGGGAATTTCTGGAAGGATGGATACCTTATGATTATTTCAGATTTGTATTAATGCCAAAATTAAAT
>SPBY01000634.1 GCA_004525825.1 Bacteroidia bacterium | reverse complement strand
CCTGCTTTGTTTGCTCCTGGCACCGGCGCAAGGAACTATTCGAGCTCACCAGGGAACTGAACTGCAACAAACTGGCGCTTGGCCATCACCGCAGCGATGCCACAGAAACCCTCCTGCTAAACATGATCTACCACGGATCTATCAGCTCCCTCCCCTATTCCCTGGAAATGTTCAATGGCCGGATGAAACTGATACGCCCCCTGATGGACCTGGACGAAAGGATGCTGTTGGAGTATGCGGAACTAAACAAACTGGTAGACGTGGAGAAGAGCTGTCCCCATGAGAACAGGACCCAGCGTGAAACGATCCGCAAACTTATTGGAAGTATCGAAGAGTTGCACGGAAAGGGTCCCTACAATGTATTCAAATCGATGGATAAGATCTTTGAAGAGTACCTGCCCGGGAAGGACTAAACTTACAGAATGCACTAGAACTGAATTTGGTAGATTCTTTTTGCATCCTCAGGATTTTCAACGGGCAACTGACAAACATTGTCCCGGCATACAAAAATCCTGGTAAGATCATTTTCAAAGCGGTTCTGGAAAAGTGGCAGGGTATTGTCGCTTGTGCTGCCCACCACCAAAGCATGCGGGAGATATTCACCGGTGAGCAATCCGCGTATAGATTTTGCTGATGGCCCCACCACAACAATCTCATAAAATGGATTCAGGTCCATAAGGATCAGCCTGCCCCAATTCGCAAAACCATTGGGATATTGATCAAAGCGTCCCTGCATCTGTTTCATCATGGAGGCGGAAATGTCCAGGTAATCCCTTTTAAGCAGCAGATGGCCCAGTCGGAACAGATTGTGGGCCATCACCGAATTGGAAGAGGGAATTACATTGTCTGTGGTCTCCACATTATTAGCGATCAAAATCTCAGAGTTCTTTCCATTGTAATTGAACATCTCTGTACCTTGATCATAAAACTGTTCCATGGTGGCGGCTGTTAAATCTTCTGCCAGATCCAGCCATTGCTGATCCAGACCCGAGGAATACAGGTCAAGGCAAGCTTCAATGTACAGTGCATAGTCGATATGAAATGCGGGAATGGATCGGCGACCATTCTTATAGTTTCGGTAAAGAACATTTTTTTCTGTCCATAACTTTTCCCTGATCAGACGGGCACTGGTGGTGGCCAGGTCCAGGTATTGCGGATCTCCCAGGGCATCATAGGCCTGCGCCAGAGCTGAAATCATCATGGATCCCCAGGATGTCAGGGATTTATCATCGAGTCCGGGAGGTATGCGCTCACTCCTGGCAGAAAGCAGGATCTCATTCCATTGCTGAATCTTTCCGACGAACCACTGAAGCTCGAGTCCACGCTCCACAGCAAAGGTCTCAGGATCGGAAGTCCGGTAGAGGATATACCGATTATGCTCCCAGAGTCCGGTTGCATTGATGTTGTAATATTCAAAGAAGAGTTCAAAATCACCCTCCAGCAAAACTTCCAGTTCATCTTTGTTCCATACATAATACTTTCCTTCTTCCCCTTCACTGTCTGCATCCAGGGCTGAAAAAAAGGCACCCTCAGCGGAAATCATCTCCCGTTGAATGAATTCTATGCTTTGCCTGATCACCTGCGCGTAGGTATCTTTGCCAAACAGCTGGTAAGCCCTGGAATAGAGCTTGATAAGCTGTGCGTTGTCATAAAGCATTTTCTCAAAGTGGGGAACCTTCCAAATTGGATCGACCGAATACCTGGCAAAACCGCCCCCTACCTGGTCGTAAATACCCCCCCGGGCCATGCTGGTCAGGGTCAGGTTCACGTGGTCCAGTACTTCCTGGTCCCCATACTGGTATCCGTAATGCAAAAGAAATTCCAGGTTTACGGGTATGGGAAATTTGGGAGCACCCTTTTGACCTCCATACTCATGATCAAATTGACGCGACCATTTTTTCACTGTACTTTGTATCTGTTCATGGGTGTATGTATGTTCCGTGGTCTCTAGCTGGAAAATGGAATTCTGCCGGATTCCCTCGGCAAGATCCGCAGCGTACTGCCTGGTTTGTTCAGGATTTTCCTGGTAATACTTTTGAACCTGACTCAGTGCTTCCATCCACTGCTCTTTGGGGAAATAGGTACCTCCCCAGATGGGCCTTCCATCGGGAAGGGCGATGCAGTTCAAGGGCCAGCCACCCTGTTGGTTCAACATTTGCACCGCGGTCATATAAATATGATCAATATCTGGCCGCTCTTCCCTGTCCACCTTGATGCAAACAAAGTGTTCATTCATCAATTGGGCCACAATAGTATCTTCAAAACTCTCATGCTCCATTACATGGCACCAGTGACAGGAGGAATACCCGATGCTAATGATGATCAGTTTATCTTCCCGGGCCGCTTTTTCCAGTGCGGCCTCGCCCCAGGAATACCAATTTACAGGGTTGTGGGCATGTTGGAGCAAGTATGGACTGGTCTCGTTGATCAGGGCATTGGTATATGGATGAT
>SPBY01000367.1 GCA_004525825.1 Bacteroidia bacterium | reverse complement strand
GCCTTCAGGTTGGAAGTACTTATCTCCTTTCCCAGGTGACGGTCTGCCAGCCTGTAACCATCCCTGTAAAAAATGCGATCGATCTCTTTCTGATCCATTCTATTTCAAAGGAAAAACGATCCGGGTCTCCCACTTGCTGTCGTCCGATTCGGTCATCAAGCCTGTGACGTAGAACTCAAAAGCCTTACCACTTACTTCCAGACCATTGGTCGTAATGTACTTATCCAACTTATCGTAGGAGTTGGTAAACTCTTCGTAAGGTCCGGTATGCATGGCCTGAACCACTTTCATTTCGGGGTACACCACCGCCACCACTTCACCGGCATTACTTCCTGCCCTGTCCACCATAAATCCGGCCCTGTAGTTGGAATATCCTGTGGCTTCGTCAAAATCCAGATATTCAACGAAGGCCGGTCCCGATACCTGGAGTCCCTGCTTTTCTACTTCGGCAAATATCAATTCATACATTGGACCCAGATCCTCACCAATGGTCTCCATGGTACCGGCACCATTGGCCACAAGGGCAAACATGGAGTTCTGGGTCTCTACCCCGATAGTACCAAGGGAACTTTCTGACTGGGGCAAGGATTCCATATACTCTTTCAGATTGGCCAGTCCCAGCTCAAAACTCTGCTTCAGGAACACCTTACCGATCATCATTCCCAGCCTCTCAATGGGCCAGGCAGTTTCCTGGGCAAAGGACCAGCTTACGTGGGTACCTCCATCCACTTTCTCAAAGGACCACTCCACCAGGGAGGGGGTTTCCACTTCACCGAACCAGAGAGCAGATTGGATGTACTTATTCTCTTGAATAGAAATGACTTCCATTTTTCCCGTCCCCACTTTTTCACCCTTCCAGGCATAGGTGGAACCTACATACCCTGATTTAGGTTCAATTTTCACAACGGTGGTGGAATCCTGACTTACCCATGGGTCCCATGCTTCCCGATTGGAAAATGAGGCTACGCCCGGAAAGATTTGTGAGGGTTCCAGGGCAATGTCAATTTCGGCGCTCACTTCTGCAGTGGCCGGTGAGAAAAGTGGAACGATCAGCATGGCAGCCACCAAGACGCCCAGGACAATAAGGATGATTTTTAGAGCTTTCATAGTCATTAATATTTGGTGATTTCATGAACTATAACAACAAGCGGACGGCAGATGTTCTGTCGGGCTTCATGGAATTATTCCTGGGCAACTCACTTACCGTAAGCACCCTCCGGGGAATTTCATAAGCTGACAGGGAATTCCGGAGGCAGTGGAGCCACTTTTCCATCGGGGGATTTTCTCCGCTGTACTCCACCAACAGTACCAACTTCTCTCCCAGTTTCCGATCCGGTTCGGGCAGCACCAGGCATTCGAAGCCCGTACACAACCTGGCCTGTTGCTCCAAAAGCTCAGGAATGATTTTGATCCCTCCTGAATTAATGACATTGTCGTACCTGCCCAGCCAGGTAAATCCCCCACCGGTGTCATGGATCTCCACCAGGTCGTTGGTGATTACCGGCTCTGGGGTAATTCCAGGTACGTTCACCTCCAGGCATCCACGATGATCCAGCTTCAGCTCTACTCCTTCCATGGTTTAAACTGGGAATCGGGCATCTTTCCATTGATCCGTTTCAGCGCAAAATGGGTACAGGTCTCTGTCATACCAAAGGTAAGATAGGCTTCCGGAAACTCCATTCGGGCAAGCACTTTGCGCATGGATTCATGCAGTGCTCCTCCTCCGATAATCAGCTTGGAGATCAAGAACAGGGGGTCTTGGTGCAGCAGCGTTTCATGAATTTGCAAAGGCACCATGGCCGCAAAGCTCACACTCTCGGTAATACCTTCCAGAGGTCTGCCTGATGGATCTTGCAGAATCAGGTCAAGTCCCCCTGCCAGTGCCCTTACTACCATCATTTTACCTGCAATGTAACGAACTGGCAAACAGAGAAGGGCCGAATTGCCCGGCTGAAGTTTCAGGGAATCCAGGGTTCTCCGTGCACTCAGGAGCATAGCTTCACGGGTAAGTCTGATCTCTTTGGGATCGCCCGTGGTGCCGCTGGTTTTCTGGACTATCTCCTCCCCCCCGAAATCAAGGAAAAGCAGAATAAATGCATAAACCTCTCTCTTCCATTCGGGCACTCCGGAATGGCTGGTCATTATGCGGCACAGCTCCTGGAGATCCTGTCTGGTATAGCTTTGACCCTCAATGGATATGGGTTCTATTATCTCCCCGGCGCTCATAAGACAGTAATCTTTGACAGGTCCCAGCCCTTCTCGGGCCGGTACCAAAGTTGCTCTCCGGACATCTGCAGTGGGGAGGAAATGTTATTGGTATAAAGAGCCCCTGTTCCCAGGCCCTGGTGCCGGGTCACCCCCAACTGCCAGCTCCACTGGGCAATAGCATTCAGTCCGATATTGGACTCCAGTGCTGAGGTGATCCACCATCCGATTTTCATTTCATCGGCCAGCCGGATCCACTCACCGGTCAAGGAGAATCCACCCAGCAGACCGGGTTTAAGGATCACATAGGCGGGACTGATCTCCTGCAACAGTGCTCTTTTCGCTTCCGGTCCGTTGATACCGATCAACTCTTCATCCAGGGCCACCGGAATCGCAGGATTTTTACAGAGTTCCCTCATGTCTTCCACCTGACCGGCAGCGATGGGTTGTTCAATGGAGTGAATGTCATAGCGGGCATATAGCTCCAACTTGCCGCCAGCCTCTTCAGGATCCCATGCCCCATTTGCATCCAGACGGATCTCCAGGTCTGAGCTGCTAAATTCGTTGCGGATCCACCTGAGTACCTGGAGTTCTTCCTTCATATCCAGAGCACCCACCTTTAGTTTCAGTACGCTGCACCCAAGCTTCATTTTTTCCCTGACCTGACTGACCATAAACTCCCTGGAGCCCATCCAAATGAGTCCATTGGTGCGGATCCCTGCATTCCCCTTTGTAAACTCTGACGGAAACAGCAGCCTCTCTCCTCCCTGTTTCCTATCCAGCATGGCAGTTTCCAGGGCAAATTGGACTCCAGGCATGGACGGCAAGGCTTGCAAAGGATCCATCTCGCCAAGGCCAATCAGTTTGCACAGATGGTCGATCTGAATCTCAAATTCATCGGGATTTTCCAGGCTTAGCTTTGGGATTATAGAGACCTCACCGAGACCCGCCCTGCCATCCTCACCGGTGATCTGAATAAACCAACAAGGCTTCTGTCTCAGCACTCCCCTGGAAGTGCCGACTGGACGAACAAATGTTAATGGATAAGCGGTATATGAGGCACGAAACATCTAAAGCACCAGTCCAAGTCCGAATGAAAGCGAAAACAGCAGGGTGGCCACAGCCAGCCTTTTCAGCTCCCTGTTCAGTTCCACAGGTACCGTATTGGTGATCACCGTTTTCACATCGGAGATCAGCAAGGGCACTGGCAGCAGGAAAATCAACTGGTAGTATGATTCAAAGTGGAGAATAGTATAGATTACAGCCAGAACAAGTGCGGTAAGCAGGAGTACCACATGATAGATTTTGGCCCAGGGAACCCCCATTCTAACCACCAGGGTATTCTTCCCGTTCAGGGCATCGTTGGCGTGATCCCTCAGATTGTTCAGATTCAAGACCCCGGCGCTGAAAAGGCCCACGGATGAAGCCGGCAGCAAGATTGTGAGGTGAAAGGACTGGGTATGCAAAAAATAGGTCCCGGCCACTCCCAGAATTCCGAAATAAATAAATACCATGATGTCGCCAAAACCCACATAACCATAAGGACGCTTTCCAATTGTATACTTGATAGCGGCATAGATGGAAGAGAATCCAAGCAGAAAGAAGAGGGAGTAAAGCAACATATTGCCACCCCGAAGGCCGGACCAGATCAGCAGGGAACCTGAAACCAGGCTCAGCAACACAAATACCCCAATCATCCATTGAATCTGCCTCTGGCTTACCAGTCCCGATTGGGTCACCCTCAAGGGGCCGATCCTGTTTTCATTGTCAGTTCCCTTTCTGGCATCCCCATAATCGTTGGCCAGGTTCGAAAGAATCTGGAGGAACAGTGTGGTCAGGGTACCAAAAATAAATACCCCCAACCTGAACCTGTGTTCAGCGTATCCCAGAAGGCTCCCCAGTGTGGTGGCGGCGATCGCCAGGGGAAGGGTGCGAAGGCGAAAAGCCTTCAGCCATATTTGGGTAATATTCATCCAATTACAAAACTAATGAAAATCTTTGAGTTGAAGGGTCAGGGCAGCTTGGGAAACTTGTCCCAGTCAGGTTCCCGTTTCTCCAGAAAAGCATTTTTGCCCTCCTG
>SPBY01000339.1 GCA_004525825.1 Bacteroidia bacterium | reverse complement strand
GGAATGCTTAGCATTGGCATCGGCACCTCTTCAGCCCTGTCGATGACTATACCCCATCCTGTCCCTATCAATGAAGGAAAAATCATTCTCAATTGCGCAGCCCTGCCCGGAAAATGGGAATATGAACCCCCTATCTGGAATACAGGTAGTCTGGTGAAGTGGTTCCATGATCAAATGGATGAAGCAAGTTCCTCTTATGAAGAGATGCTCTACCGGGCCGATCAAATTCAAGCCGGGGCAAATGGCCTGATTGCGCTCCCCTATTTCTCGGGAGCCGGTTCACCTAGATGGAATCCAGGACTATCAGGAGGTTTTTACGGTCTCAACCTGACCCATCAACGCATCCACTTTCTCAGGGCAATCATGGAATCCATTGCCTACGAAATTCGTCTGAATATCGAATCCATAGAAAACAGTGGTGTAGCTGTTACCCGGATCATATTAAGTGGTGGTGCCTCTCAAAACTCTGTACTGTGCCAAATCATAGCTGATGTATTGCAGAAGCCCGTGCAAATATTTACAGGAGCCGAGTCATCAACCTGGGGACTTTATTGTTTGATCCGCAAGCAGCTGGATGACAACCTGAGTATAGAAGAGATACATAAATCACTAAATCTTCAATTCATAAGTCTGGTTCCGTATCCGGAAAAGAAGCTTGTGTACAACGAAACATACAGAAAATATTTGGAACTAGGGGACGCCTTATCCAAGCTAAATCTTAAAAAAAACATCATGGCAATAATCAGAGAGGGTGAAAATGCACGTGAGATATTGAAGGATATAGCTCATAGTGGCCGGAGCTTGCCATGTTTCTGCACAGAAAGCGTATATACTACGGAAGCAATTTTCAAGGGGGCAAAACGCTTTAAGGATCAGAAAAACATTTCCGGACAATTGCCATTGATTATTGCCTTTACAGCCTCTTATGAGGACAGGCAACAACTAAAGAACTATACCGGACTTGGAGATTACAGAGAAGGTCTCCTGGCTGTGAAGTCGGATATAGAAAGGTTATCCAGAAAAGATGGTCCCTACCATGACCTGGATGTTATTGTCCATCTGGATCATGCCCAGCCGTCAGCTGATCTTTGGATCCTTGAAGAAAATGGTGATTTTATTTCGTCCGTCATGTGGGATTGCAGCCATTATAGCATGGACGATAACATTTCCATGATGAAAACCTTCACCCGGGAAAACAAGTCGAAATTTTTGATAGAAGGCGCGGTGGATGAAATATATAACTACAATGCGAAGAATGTTCGTTCTGGGATTATCGACCAGATTACGGATCCTGAACTGGCAGAGAAATATTACCATGAAACAGGCTGTGATCTTATTGTGGCTAATCTGGGAACGGAACACCGGCGAACTGAAGGAACTGTTGAATACCACCGTAAGGCAGCCAGGGAAATCACCAGTAGGATCGGAAGAAAGCTTGTTTTGCATGGGACCTCAAGTCTGGATGAAAAGGATTTTTTGGGATTGGCTGACGACGGAATCGTAAAGGTGAACCTGTGGGGAAAACTGGAATCACAACCAGGCATGATGATTGCCGGCAATCTCATCCGGAATCTTGAGAATATCCTGCCTTCGGACCAGATCAATCAGCTGATTGGCGCAGGGTTACTCAATGAAAAAATGAAAGAGCTTTCCTACAGGCCTTCCATTCATTACCTCACAGAAAAGTACCGGAGAGATGAAATTTATCTTCCCGCAGCAACAGAGATTATCACCAAGATATATCATACCCTGTATTGATGGCCACACTTTTTGAGAAAGGCTACGGCAAAGGGGATATCCTGAGACGGGTGGGCCAAAGGAGCCACGGGAATCCGGATTCGCAATGGTCTGGGCCTGGATCTGACCCTTCTGCCCGGCATTGGTCTGGATATCTTTGATTTATACTACGAGGGCACACCCCTGGCCTGGATATCAAAGAACGAAGTGGTCAACTCCCATCGTTTTGATGGCGCTGGCCTGGGATGGTTGAAGAGCTTTGCCGGAGGCATGATGGTTACCTGAGGACTCAGAAATGTGGGTCCGCCGGCAGAGGAGGATGGTACGCATTTCGGCTTACACGGCAACTTCAACTGGGGCAGTCCTTTGTTCAGCTCAGCTTCCCTGTTAAAAATCGAAGCGGAGAGCACGGAAGTCCGGAATAAAAATGTAGAAGCAGATATCTGGAAAACTTTTATGGAGCCTCGGAGATCCTTTGAAGAACAGGTGTATTTACACAGACTCAAACCCGGACCTGAGAATAAAGCAGGATATGAACTTTTCAATCCGGAATTAAAGCTGGGAGTAAGAGCAGAATGGGATATGGCTCCTCTCCCCTGTTTCACCCAATGGCTTATGTGCGGCGAGGGTGAGTATGTTCTTGGATTGGAGCCTGGGAATTTTTTTCCCACAGGCAGAGTAAGTGAACGGAAACACAAGCGGCTGGAGTTCCTGGCTGCTAACTCAGAAAAGGAAGTATCACTTTCAGTTGAGATCCTGGACCATGAAAAGATAAGCGGCCAACCTCAGAGAAAAGCATAACTACTCATCGGCAAAATGCCTCAAATCCCATTGATCAATCCAGCTTATACTGAGCTCATCATTCTCAATATTGATCGGCAACCAGACATATCTGGAATCTTCAAGATCGGCCTTGTTCCACCGGTCTGCCATAAAAATGAAAGCATTGTCCGACCCGCCTGCCTGCAGGACAAAAGTGCTTTGAGAGTCAAAAGTGGTTTCGGCGTTTTTTCCGACACAGGGATTGCCTTTAACCTCCCAATGACCCAATACTGAATCGGCTACTGCATAAGAGGCGGGGTTTGGTGCCCATCCCGTACATCCCGACGTGATTAGATAGTATTTACCTCTTTGCTTAAAGATAGCCGGTGCTTCACGAGACTGGTTCTCCAAAGTCCTGATGAAGGTACCTGAGGGACTCAAAAAATCATCAGATAAGAGGCTGATATACAGGGTTGCATTATTTTCCGATGAATATATATGATAGGCATTGCCATCATCATCTTTAAACAAAGTCATATCGCGGCTCATTTGATTGTTGGGACGAATGCTGTGCAGATAAGTATAGGGTCCCGCAGGACTGTCACTGACAGCCACTCCCGCCCTCGCATAGGAATAATCTTCAGAATCGATATGCATCCACATAACGAATTTTCCGGTTTCCTGGTTATAGATAACTTTTGGCCTTTCAATAACCTTAGAAAAATGAATATCGCTGGCGGGATTGGACCTTTCAGGAACTAAAGCAACACCCTCATATTCCCAATCTGTAAGATTCTTTGAGGAATAACAGGAAACACCTCCTGCATTGGTTCTGTAGCACTCCCAGGTCGTGATATAGGGTACACGCCAGGTGCTGTCTTTTTTTATTTCACCAAACCAGTAATAGATCCCCTCGTGCAGAAGTATTCCCCCGCCGTGCGCATTGATCGGGTTTCCCTGGGTATCGTTCCAAATCTTTCCTGGCTCAATACTTTGATTTTGTCCTCCTGAGCAGGACAAACAACAATAACTCGTGACTATGATTTGAAGAATAACGAAAAGTCTTAACATATTAGCTGAAGTTTATTTATACCAGTATTATGAATCCAGCTTAGACTGACTTAAAGATAGCTTTATGATCTAAGAAGCACTTAAAATTGCCGGAGTTATTTTGCCCTGATGCAATGTATATCACTAACTTTAAAGAAAAACGGTATGGATAAAAGGACTTTCTTAAGGAATGCAGGATTGGCCGGTTTTGGAGCCATGTTGAGCTTTGACAGTCTTGCCCAAATGATCAAAAGCATATCTGCCGGTGCACCAGCTGAACTTGCCTCAGATGAGGATTTCTGGGCTGCCATTCGTAAAGGCTACAGGCTGAAACCCGAGTACATTAACCTGGAGAACGGGTATTACTGCTTTCTCCCGGAGCAGGTACTGGAAAAATTCATCGACCATGTCAGGGAAGTTAATTATCAGGGGTCCTACTACATGCGCACGGCAAAGGACAAAAATAAAAAAGCCATGGCTGCAAAACTTGCAGAAGCTGCCGGGTGTTCTCCCGATGAGCTAATAATCACCAGGAACACCACCGAATCCATGGATATGATCATCGGTGGCTTAGACTGGAAACCGGGCGATGAAGCCGTCATGGCCGAACAGGACTACGGAGCCATGCTCAACATGTTCAGGCAGGTTTCCAAAAGATATGGCGTAGTAAATAAAATGGTTTCGGTTCCGAACCACCCGGAATCGGATGAAGAGATCGTTGATCTGTATGCATCCGCCCTTACTGAGAAAACCAGACTTCTTATGGTCTGCCATATGATTAATATAACCGGACAGATCCTGCCCGTTAGGAAGATTTGTGATATGGCACATGAGAAAGGAGTTGAGGTGATGGTTGACGGTGCCCATGCTTTCGGACATTTCACTTTTTCCATTCCGGATCTGCATTGCGACTATTATGGAAGCAGCCTGCACAAATGGCTCAGCGCCCCGCTGGGTTCCGGATTGTTATATGTAAAGAAGGACAAAAT
>SPBY01000545.1 GCA_004525825.1 Bacteroidia bacterium | reverse complement strand
TTTATACCTATGCAGGCTTGAAGCTCTTCAAACAGATATAAACTCACTTCCCCTGGTAAAAAGAAGCACCTCCGTACTGCAATTAACCAGCAAAGTGAACCGACTCGAAAACGAGGGAGATAATGAACACTACCTGACTCCAAAGGAGCAAAGAATCTTAGATTGGCTTTTTTATCTCCTCGAGGATAATAATCTTGATCTCCTTCTCATGTGGACTACGGAAGACTATTCCACTGCCAGGATCTTTATTGAGATGTCAGACTTTTCCTCTAAAATCATCCAGGAGAACATTCATGAAATAGAGGGATTGATCTCACGCCATTTTCCAGAGCAAACAGAGCACTTTTTAAGTGGCTCCACCTATCAGATGGCTCTGATGAATCAATACATCACCAAAGGATTGGTAAGGTCGATTGGGATCTCGCTTCTATTTATAACAATCCTGATGATGATCTGTTTCAGGAGTGTAAAAGTGGGATTGGTGGCCATGGTCCCCAACCTCTTTCCTGTGATCGTTTGTGGTGCCATAGTAGGTTATGCCGGGATCCCGCTCGAGTTTGTCACCATGACAGTTGCTCCACTTATACTGGGATTGGCCGTGGACGATACGATTCATTTTATTTCTTCATTAAAGACCAATATATCCCGGTTAAAAGATTTTGATCAGGGAATAGAATATGCCTATAAGGAAGTGGGTGTAGCTATCACAAAAACCACGCTCATTCTTGCTTGTACCTTTCTTGTATTTACTGCGTCTGATATCAAGAGTACTGTGAATATGGGAATCCTGACCGTGGCTGGAATTTCTGCAGCCTATCTGGCCGATATCTTTATGGTCCCTCTTTTAATTAAATGGATGAAACCATTTAAGATAGAGGAATAGAATCCAATGATCCCATTTAGCCTGTATCCATTCGCGGAGTGATTGGGGAAGGGGGCTGTAGGTGTTGCGTTTGTAGTGGTTGACCGAGTCCAGATAGTCATCCATGCTTTGCCAGAGCTCTTCCCTGTACTAAATGCCTCAGAAGTAAAGAAATCATTTGTTCAATGAGAAAATCCTTACAGAATCCCTGTTAAAACCTACCATGATCAGTGGTGTGTCACCTTCCAGATAAAGCAGGGACTCTACCATGCCATTCAATACCATACCACTTTCGGAAGGAGTTATTAATTCACTCAGTGGCTTCTGATCATTGCTCATCAGAACCAATCCCTTGCTGGCATCGTAGTAACCGGTGCCAATATCATAGCTATGGTCATTCCCAGCCAGTAAAACATCCGGATAGGTATCGTGGTTAAAATCATGAACAATGGTAAGCTTCAGGAGAGAAACCTGAACAAGCTCTGGCAGTTTCTCCCAATTGAAAGTACCTCCGTTGTTCCATAGGATATGGTGGGCGGTCGTATTGGTATGAAAGGTATGATCAATTCTGCTCAAAATGGCTGTGTCCAGGATATCCTCAACAGTCGCATAACTGAAGGATGTATAATCATGAAATTGTTCAGCAATGCTATTTGATTGGCCAACGAGTTCGTCCAGATAATTGATGGGATATTCTCTCATTACATCCTCCTGGTCCTTCCAGTATCCGGTCGATATGGGATCTACCGTACCATTCATATCAATATCGACGGCATAGATTCTTAAGGGGTATTGATCGCTGACTGTAAAACGGTGATTTTCTCCGAGGTTTCCGAGGATATAGTCGTCATCTCCATCCTGGTCAAAGTCTGCTGCTGTAATGGAATACCAAATTCCATGCCTTGTTTCGATCTCAGGGAATACCTGCTCAGTCATACTTTGTCCCTTCTGGTTCTTTAAAAGACATATGGAATTCCACTCCCTTGCTATCACAAGGTCTTCCCAGCCGTCACCATCAAAGTCGCTCCAGGCAGCGTCCGTGACCATTCCTAAATCGAAAAATCTGGTATGTTCCGGATAATACGCTCCACCCTCATTAATGAGTATCCAGGAATCCGAGGCAAAAGGGAACGCGTTCTTCTTAATCCTTGCCCCGATAAAAAGATCCAGATCGCCGTCATGGTCAAAATCACAAGGTCGTACAACAGATGCGGGAAATGGAGGGATAGGAAGTGGTGATTTTGAAAATGAACCATTGGTGTTTGTATAAAGGTAATGAACATACTCCTCCTGCAGGTTTTCATATCCGCCTGCCAGGGCAATGATATCATTATCCCCGTCCAGGTCCACATCCACGATGGCAAAGTCTGATTCAGAATACTCCTTATAATTGCTTAAGCCTTCAATTTCAGTAAGTCTAAAGCTATTTCCATCCCTCAAAAATACCATGGTGGGCAATGTATTGGACGAACCAATAATGATATCTTCTAGGCCATCATTGTTCAGGTCTCCTTTTTGTATACGAGGTCCGATCTGCGAAAATTTGTGAGGAATAATAAGCTGGGAAATATAGAAATCAATCACATCGTCCTGTTGATGATGATAATCTATGGCTCCATCAAGGATTGAAAAAAGCATACCCTGATCTTGCAGTTCGCCCAGGTCCCCGGATGGTAAGATTGATTGACTCTCTTCAATATCAATAATTTGCTTGGACCGTATATTTGTCATGAGGGAAATCTTGCCGCTTGCCGGCCAGGTAACCTTAATGGAATCAATGGTAGTCTGTTCTGCCAGCCCGAAATGAACCACAGGATCCACAGACGATGCATACCCTCTGGATAAAAAGTGCTCCTGGAACTGATATTGAGCTCCACTCCACAATTCTACTTTAGCGCCAATGGCAGAAGCGTTGTTCCCTGTTCCTTTTAGATTTATCCGAATAAAATTATTGGATGGAGATTTTTTCGAGGTATTGTTTCTGTATATGAAGGCTTCATCGTTCATATTATTCACCACGTAATCCAGATCGCCATCGTTATCGAGATCAGCAAAAGCAGCGCCATATGAATAGGAAGGAGTTTCT
>SPBY01000213.1 GCA_004525825.1 Bacteroidia bacterium | reverse complement strand
TCTTCCTCCCAGTTTCCAAGGGGTTCCACATGAACCATCACGTCATAGATTTTCTTCATGTTCGATCTAATGCTAATTTCTACATTCCTGGCAATGTCGTGGGCCTCTTTGACCGAAAGGTTGGGGTCCACCTCAATATCGAGGTTTACCATGTAATAGTGTCCAATCTTTCGGGCACGGACCCGGTGGGGATGATGTGCCCCTTCAACGGAGCGTACCGATTCAAACAGATGGGTGTATACTTCGGAATTATCAATGCCATCCATCAGGTCGATGTTAGTTTTCATAAAAATTCTGAATCCTTCGTACATGATAAACACGCTGATCAGAAGAGCAATGACCCGGTCGATGATGGGCTCCTTAAGCCACAGGGTAAAGAACAGGCTGATCAACGCACTCACTGAGAGAAGAATATCGTTACGCATGTTCCTGGAGTTGGCGATCAGCATGGTACTTTCCACCTTATTCCCGGTTTTGAAAAGGAAGACCGAAAGAATTCCTTTTCCCAAAATGGAAATCAGCGTCACTCAGATGGCCAGTCTGCCAGGCAGATCTACACCGGCACCACTGATCAGGATGCGGACCGTGGAGTAAGCCAGCTGGGCGCCGGCAAAGAAGATGACAAAAGAAAGCACCTTGGTAGCCACGGTATCGGCCTTTTTATATCCGTAGGGAAATTTGATATTGGGCGGTTTGGCTATGATCCGGGCTGCCAGCAGAACCACCAGCGATGAGGCGATGTCTGAAACGGAATCGATCCCATCGGCGATGACCACGTAGCTGCCTGAAATAAAACCCACGGTCAGTTTCAGAAAAGCCAGCACGGCATTACCGACTATGGCCCACCAGGAGGCCCGAATGATTTTTTGTTCCCTCGTCATTTACTCGGTTTTCAGATGAATCAGGCTGGGGGCGTGGTTTGTAAGATACTCAAACTGTAGGGTGACATGGTGTACCCTGTAATTTTTCTTTAGCAAGAGTTCAATATCGCGCTGGATGGTTTTTACCTGGCTCAGGGCCAGGTCGCTGTTTAACTCTACATGAGCTTCCAGGTGGATTTCCCGGTCGGTGAGCATCCAGGCATGCATGTGATGGATGTTGAGAACTTCGGGAATGCGTTCTACCTGATTTTTGAGGGCTGTAAGATCCAGGTGGTCAGGTGCCGACTGCATCAGGATGTTTACCGACTCTTTGAGGATGATGTAGCCCGACCGGATGATGTACAGGGAGATGAACAGGGTGATGAGCGGATCGATCCAGTAGATTTTAAACAGGGAAATCAGCACCCCACCAATGATCACCACCACCGAAGAGAGGCTGTCTCCGATCAGATGCACGTAGGCGGCTTTCACATTGATGCTTTTTCCTGCATCTCTTTTCAGAATGATTAGCGCATACACATTGGCCAGTAGTCCGATCATGGCCACTACCAACATGATCATGGAGTTGATGGGTTCAGGATGATTCCAGCGTTGCCAGGCTTCTCTCAGCAAGAAAGCGCTGATGACAATCAAAATCACCGCATTGATCAAGGCGGCCAGGATCTCGATGCGTTTATAGCCGAAAGTAAGCTTTGGATTGGCCTCCCGCTTGCCGATCAAGGTGGCCATGTAGGCAATAAAGGTGGCAAAGGCATCGCTCAGGTTGTGAAGAGCATCGGAGTACAGGGCCAGGCTGCCCGAAAGGATGCCTCCGGCAAATTCAACGACGGCAATGACCGTGTTGAGGAAGGTGGCTACCAGCAGATTCTTTTCATTGACCGGATGCCGGTGCCTGCCCTTATGTTTATGTTTCGATGCGGACATTTAAATAAATAGCAATAAGCTCAGGGCCATGACGGCCATTCCGGCCATAAATCCGTATACGGCATGGTGATGCAGCCCATACTCTCTGGCAGTGGGCAGCAGCTCGTCGATGGAGATAAACACCATGATCCCTCCCACAGCCGCAAAGATATATCCAAACAGGTTGTCGTTCAGGAAAGGCATCAGAATAAACCAGGCAATAAGCGCTCCAATCGGTTCAGCCAGACCGGACAGGAATGAGAGGTAAAATCCCTTCTTCTTGCTTCCCGTTCCATAGGAAATGGGTACCGAAACCGCTATGCCTTCAGGGATATTATGAATGGCAATGGCCACCGCAATGGGTATGGCTATGGAGGTGTCAGAAAGCCCTGCCATAAAGGTGGCGATTCCTTCCGGGAAGTTATGAATTCCAATGGCCAGGGCGGTGAACATACCCATGCGTATCAGCCGGGCATCCTTCTGTCCATTTCGGGCCATGTCCTCCACCCTTTTGATTTCATGTGGATTTTCAGGAGAGGGAATCAGGCGGTCGATAATAGCAATGATCAGAATTCCCACAAAAAAAGCAAGCACACTGTACCATGCGGCTCCTTGTTCCCCGAGACCCGGTGTCAATGCCACGCGGGCTTTGGGAAGGATTTCAAAAAAGGAAACATACACCATTACCCCGGCAGAAAAGCCCAGACTGACAGAAAGGAACCGGGTGCTGGTACTTTTCGTGAAGAAGGCCAGGGCACTTCCTATCCCCGTAGATAATCCGGCAAACAGGGTGAGTCCAAAGGCAAACCAGAAATTCCCATTTTCCATCTATGCAACTCTTTAACTGGCTTTTCGTCCCTTCTTAGGGGATTTGGGAATGGGTTCCTGTGAAAAGTAATGGGGCCATTTTTTGGTCAACAGGATCATTACCACCCCGGCAAGTATAAATGGCAGACTCAAGAGCTGTCCCATATTGAACTGCATCCCCGCCTCAAAGGTCACCTGGTCATTTTTCACAAATTCGATAAAAAAACGGGCCGAGAACAAGAGAATCATGAATACCCCGAAAATAAATCCATCCCTCACCTTCAGATTGCGTTTGCGATAAAAAGTGAAGAGCAGCACAAAGATCAGGATATAAGATAGAGCCTCATAGAGTTGGGTAGGGTGTCTGGCCACCGTGGGAAGTAAGGCTCCGGTGTTGGCGTCATATAGTTTATCCCTAACGAATTCGAAACCCCATGGAAGCTTGGTTGGCCTGCCATATATCTCAGAATTGAAGAGGTTCCCCAGCCTGATGAAGGCTCCACCCAGAGCTACCACGATCACAATGCGATCGATCATCCAGAGAAAAGAGAGTTTGTATTTCCTGACATAGAGCCACAGCGACAGCAGTATGCCGATGGCTGCCCCGTGACTGGCCAGTCCCCCTTTCCAGATTTTCAGTATCTCCAGCGGATTCTGCAGGAAATAATCGGGCTCATAAAAGAAACAGTGTCCCAGGCGTGCACCAATCACGGTGCCCACTGCAATGTATATCAGCAGCTGGTCCATCATTTCGGAGCTCAGCCTTTCAGTGGCAAGATAGCGGGTATAGACAATGTAACCGGAAAGAAATGCAGAAGCAAAAAGCAATCCGTACCAGCGGATGCTCAGTTGGCCGATGTTAAATATCTCGGGATCTACATTCCAGGTGATAGCATCAAAGATCATGACGGGCCATGTATTTATTGATTAAGCTACAAATATAATAACATTCCGGGGGTTTCCCCTGAAGCTAATATCTTTGTATGTTTGCACTAAATTGACATAAACGTGTTTCGCAGATCTTTCTGTTTTCTTCTTTTTGCTGGTTTTTGCCTGGGCTGCGCCCAGGTGGGTTCCCCTTCCGGGGGTCCTCGAGATAAGAATCCACCACAGCTGCTGGAGTCCGATCCCCCCAACTATTCAATCCGGTTTGAAGCGAAAAAAATCCAGATCACTTTCGATGAATATATTGTACTTGAAAGTGTGAATCAGGAGCTGATTGTCTCCCCGCCCATGGAGGAGCAGCCGGAAGTAAAGCTGAGAAAGAAGACCCTGATCATAGAGTTTGAGGAGGAACTCAAAGAAAACACCACCTATACCTTCAACTTTGGCAATGCCATCAAGGATTTGCATGAGGGAAACAAGCTTCAGAATTTTGAATATGTATTCTCCACCGGGGATATACTCGATTCATTGTCGGTGAAGGGAACACTGAGATACGCAGAAACCCTGAAAAAACCCAAAGAGGCCATCAGCATCATGCTCTATTCAGATTTGAGGGATTCGGTCCCCCTTACTGAGATTCCCATGTATGTGGGACGGTCCGACGATAGCGGGGTTTTCAGCGTGAATAATTTGCGACCCGGTGAATACAAAGTATTCGCCCTGAAGGACGGAAACAATAACTTCCTGTTTGACCTGCCATCAGAAGAGATAGCGTTTCTGGATACCAGCCTGACGGTCAACACCGATTTTGTCATGCAGCTGCTGGGGATTGAGGCTCTGGATTCAATAGCAATGCCTGTGGATACTTCCTCCCGCACAGCTTCGGATACCATTCCCGATCTTGGCCCGGATCTCACTTCCGTCTATATTGACCTGATGCTCTTTACCGAACCCTCAGATATTCAGTATTTATCTGACTATATGCGGGAAGACCGCAGGAAACTCCTGACGGTATTTGCCCTTCCCCTGAGCGACTCTTTTCAATATGATTTCCTGCTTGAAGAAGGCGAGGAGATCAGCTTCCTGGAGGATTTTTCTGACCTGCGAGATAGCCTGACGCTATGGGTGATCGATTCGCTGCATTATAAAAAGGATTCATTATGGATGGCACTAAAGTACACGGTAAAGGATACGGCAGAGAAGTACGTGTCACAGCACGATACCCTGATATTTACCTACAAGGAACAGACCAGCAAGAAGCGGAAAAAGAGCACAAGCGTATCTGTTGAAAAACTAGAGCTAACAACCATACGCAAACGGGGATTCCAGGATCTGCATCACAAGCTGGGGCTGACCCTGAATTTTCCGCTGGAAAAGATCACAGATTCACTCATCAGCCTCTACCACATCCCCGATTCTGTGCAATTACCGGTGCCATTTGAAGTGGAAGCCGATTCGGTGCTCCTGAACCGGGCCTTGCTGTCTGTTAACTGGGAATCTGCCGCTAATTACAGACTGGAGATACTTCCTGGTGCCCTTGCAAGCATCTATCCCCTGGAACACGATACTATTGATGTCTCCTTTGAAACGCGCGATACGGAATATTACGGTCAGATACTGCTTAAGCTTACGAATGTGAATCACAGGGTACTGGTGCAGCTCTTAAGCAAACAGAAGGTAATTTCGGTAAGGGAGGTGGATGCTGACGGACAATATGTTTTTCCAAACCTGTCGCCTCGGGAGTACACCTTCAAGTTCATCCATGATCTCAATGAAAACGGCAGGTGGGATACGGGGGAATACCTTGAAAAACGGCAACCCGAACCGGTGGAATTCCTCCCGGGGAATATTGAAGTCAGGTCCAACTGGGATCACGATGTATCCATGATCCTCCAGAAATAAGAGAGCTTAGTCCATCTGTGCACTCTTAGCTCTTGTTGTCGAGCTTTTTCCAGATCAGGGCGGCGGCACCCAGCACAGCAATGTTTTTATCGAGAAGGGCTGAAGGCACAATGTCGATTTTATCTTTGTAGATGGGCAGCAGGTGCTCTTCCATGCTAAGTTTCGTAGGTTCTATAATCCAATGCCCCGCCTTGGCCAGTCCCCCGAATAGAAAAATCCTGGCAGGACTAATATGGGCCACAGTATCGGCCAGTGCACGGCCCAGAATGTATCCGGTCCTCTCAAAAGCTTTGATGGCTATGGGATCGCCCTTTTCGGCAAGCGCAGTGATCATCTTGGGTTTCAACTTGGAGAAGGGAATTTTGCGGACTTCACTCTCATCATTTCCCTCTGCAAGCAATTCATAAGCGGTACGCTTGATCCCCGTAGCGGACACATAAGCTTCCAGGCAGCCTTTTTTACCACATCCGCATTGCCGGCCATGATCGTATACCAGCACATGACCCAGCTCGCCGGCGAATCCGTCGTGACCATAGATGATTTCACCGTTCACCACCAGTCCGCTACCCAGCCCGGTACCCAG
>SPBY01000551.1 GCA_004525825.1 Bacteroidia bacterium | reverse complement strand
TGTTTGTTTTCCTCGATACAGCCGGGGTAACCTACCAGCTGAGTACGAAGTTTCGCAAACCGGTCAATATCTCCCGGGGGACCATCACCATTCGGGCAAAGCTGGTCAGGCAGGATAAAAGGGTGGCTGAAATTGAGGCCAACCTGTATGATGGAGAGGACAATTTATGTTCGGAAAGCCTCTTGAATTATTTTGTCATGCCGCGCGATAAGGCGGTCAGGGAGATGCACTTTCCAGGGAAAGAGGCTTTTATAAAGTAGCTTGAGTATGAAATACGATTTTGATACTGTCATTGACAGAAAAGGAACCAATAGTGTGAAGTATGATCTGGCCGGAAAGTTGTTCGGCGATTCCGGGGTTCTTCCCATGTGGGTGGCTGACATGGATTTTCCGGTAGCGGATTTCATCCTTGAGGCCATCGCTGAAAGGATCAGGCACCCGGTGCTTGGTTACACTTTCCGTTCGGAAGGATTTTCCACAGCTGTGGTCTCCTGGATGCAGCATAGGCATGCCTGGGCAGTGGAACCCGGCGACGTTTGTTTCAGTCCGGGCATTGTACCTGCCCTTAACATGTGCGTGATGGAGTTTTCTGAGCCGGGCGACCGGATCGTGGTACAACCCCCCGTTTATTTTCCCTTCTTTTCGGCAGTGACCAATCATAAAAGGGAACTGGTATATAATCAGCTGGTGAAAAAGGAGGGAGGCTATGAGATGGATTTTGACCACCTGGAGGCCCTGTTTCGCGAAGGAGCCAGGATCTTTTTCCTGTGTCATCCGCACAATCCGGTGGGAAGGGTATGGTCGAAGGGGGAACTTGAGCTCTTGGCAGCCCTTTGCATCAAATACAAGGTGATGGTGATCAGCGATGAGATCCACTCCGATCTCTTGCTGTTCGGGAAGCAACATATTCCTTTTGCTTCCCTGGGAAAGGAGGTGGCCGATCTAACGCTGACCTGCATGGCTCCCAGCAAGACCTTCAATCTGGCAGGACTCTATACCTCGGTGGTGATTGCCACCAACCCGGTAGTTAAAAAGCGCTACGAAAGGATCCTGGATGCGGTACATGTGGGAGGGGACAATATCCTTGGCCAGGTGGCCCTTGAGGCGGCCTATACCCAGGGACATGACTGGCTGGACCAGTTGCTGGCCTACCTGGAAAATAATTATCATCTGCTATGCAGTCGTTTACAGAAAGGGGCGCCGGAAATCGGGATTTCACCCTTAGAGGCCACCTACTTAAGCTGGCTCGATTTCTCCTTTCTTGGACTGGATGAGAAGGGACTCAGGGACTTTATTATTCAACGGGCCCGGCTTGGTTTGAATGACGGACCCATGTTTTGTCCGGGAGGGGCCCAACACCAGAGGCTAAACATAGCCACACCTTCCAGGATCCTTCTGGAGGGAGCCGATCGATTGGTGGCTGCCGTGCAGGAGGCCAGGTAATCTTTTTGTATATTTAGAGGATGAAGCTCAGGTTTTCTTTTACATTTAAGATCCTGTTGCCATACCTGGCACTTGCAGCACTTTTTTTCATCATTTTTCTGAGTGAATTTCAGCAGGGACTTACCCTGATTGCCTGGCTTGCTGCTGCAGGAGTGTTTTTGTCCATTCTTTTAGGGATCTTTTATAAGCTGTGGATAAAGAAACCACTTAACAGGATCAGGAAACTGGTGGTACAACTTGCCCGCGGGCACATCCCCGAATTCAAAGCATCCCCTTCCGGAGATGAGTTGGGGGATCTTGAACTTAGCCTGGAGAAACACGTAGGGAACCTCAGGGATATTGCCGCTTTTACCAGGTCAATGTCGACGGGGGACTTCACAGGACGTTATGAGAAATTGAGCAACGAGGATGAGTTGGGTGTAGCCCTTATCTCGTTAAAAGGCAGTCTGATGGGATCCATGAAGGATTCTGAATCGCGTCGACGGGAGGAGGAGAATCGTACCTGGACCGCTCAGGGTCTGGCCATGTTCAGCACCCTTTTCAGAGAGGTGGAGGATAACCTTGAAGATCTTTCCCGGACCCTGTTGAAAGAACTTGTGAATTATACAGAGGCCGATGTGGGAGCACTCTTTATTACCCAGGATGATGAGGAGGGGGACGGACAGTTCCTGGAAATTTGCGGAAGCTATGCTTTTGACCGGGAGAAATTCATACACCGTTCATTCAGGTTCGGAGAGGGACTGACCGGCAGGGCCGCCGTGGAAAGGGAGCCCATTTACATTACTGATCTTCCTCCCGGCTATATGAAGATCCGGTCCGGACTGGGGGAGGATGTGCCCTCTTCCATCCTGCTTGTTCCGGTGATGCTGGATAACAATGTACTGGGGGTGATCGAGCTGGCCTCCCTTGGGGAGATCCCTTCCCACCAGGTGGATTTTGTATGCCAGCTTGCTGAAGCACTGGCCACCACCCTGGCCAAGGTGCAGGCCAATCTGCGGACGAAGATCCTTTTTGAACAGACCAAGAAACAGGCTGAAGAACTCGCTTCCCAGGAAAATGTCTTCAAGCAGAATGTGCAAAAACTTGAGAAAGCACAGGAAAAGTCGGCATCCAGGGAAGCTGCTCTGCTCAAAGAGATCGAATCGCTGCAAAAAGGATCTTCCTGATCCTATCCATTCATTTTGTCAGGCCTGAATAAGCGTTATGCGACAAAATGGCATGAAAAATTTCATATAAATGACAAATTGGCAATATTTTGAAAACCTGTGGTCCATGGTACAGGGTTTGACGTATATGGTTCAGTGATTAAAACCAAATACAAACAAATCAAATAGGAGGACTTAAACATGTTAGCAAGAATCAACAGAAATTATGTTCCCGCTTACTGGGATGATTTTTTCAACGACCGTTTTTATAAGCACATCAATACATCGACAGGTCAGATGCATTCTCCGGCAGTCAATGT
>SPBY01000417.1 GCA_004525825.1 Bacteroidia bacterium | reverse complement strand
TATGGAGGGGAGGATGTCAACTTGTGGAGATGTACTATATTAGTGCCTTATCCCTAAAACCAATGTTATGAAACTCCGACAATTCATCTTTAGCCTGGTCTCCATGGCAACAGTGCTATTTCTGGTTTCGTGCGGATCAGATCCTTCAACTTCCTTCTACAGAAATGCCGATTTCAATTCCGATTGGAAGTTCCATATGGGCGATCCTGATGGAGCAGTAGATCCCGGATTAAACGAATCTGATTGGAAGACTGTCCACCTGCCCCACGATTGGAGCATCATCGATTATGAAGTTCAGGATTCCCTGCATCAGGGACCCTTCTACAAGAACCTTCCCGGCGGGAGTGATGTGGGTTACCTGAGGGATGGTATAGCCTGGTACAGGAAGGAATATACCACTCCTGCGAAATTGGGCGATAAAAGGGTCATCATTGATTTTGACGGGGTCCAGTCACAAATGGAGCTGTGGGTAAATGGTGAGAAGATGGGAGAACATGTGTACGGCTATACTCCTTTTCAGTTCGACATTACTTCATCCTTACATGCGGCCGGGGAGGCCAATGTTATAGCCGTGAAAACCATGAATCCGGGAGAAAACTCCAGATGGTTTGCCGGGGCGGGAATCTACAGGGAGGTAAAATTGTCGGTATTGAATCCGTTGTCCTTTGCACCGTGGGGGGTCTTTATTACCACCCCCAAAGTGTCGAAGGAAACAGCAGTCGTCCTTCTGGAGGTGGCTGTGACCAACCAGGCTGAAGTAGCTGCTGATATGACTTGTGAGCTAAGCATTCTTTCTCCGGAAAATGAGATCATAGAGCTTCAATCTCCTGGAGTTGTAGCTGAACCCAATTCGTCTGTCATCCTAAACGCCTCTTGTGACATTAAGAATCCTGCCTTGTGGAGCCCGGAGGTTGCAAATCTGTACCGGGCAGAAGTTGTTTTGCTTGCCAATGGCGAAGAGGTAGACCGTTACCAGCTAAATTTTGGAATCCGTTCCATTGCATACAGTGTGGAAGATGGTTTTTTACTGAACGGGAAGGAGTTCCTTATGAAGGGGGCATGCATGCATCACGATAACGGGCTCCTGGGTGCTGCAGCTTTCCGAGATGCGGAGTACCGCAGGGTAAAGGTGATGAAGGAAAACGGATACAATGCCATACGGACCAGTCACAATCCACCCTCGGAGCACTTTCTGAATGCCTGTGATGAGCTAGGGATGCTTGTCATTGATGAATCTTTTGACCATTGGGAACAAGCCAAACGCCCCAATGATTATTCAAATTACTTTAAGGAATGGCACATAAAAGATGTTCAGGCCATGGTATATCGAGACCGGAACCATCCCAGCGTGGTGATGTGGAGTTTTGGGAACGAGGTGAAGGAACGTGCCGACCCGGAAGGGATTGAGATCGGAAAGACACTTAAGGCCGCTATCAAGGAGGTGGATGACACCCGACCTGTTACCCAGGCGGTATGTTTTTTCTGGGATAATCCAGGGAAAGAATGGGATTATTCAGCAGGCGCCTTCAGCATGCTTGATATCGGAGGATATAATTACCAGTACCTGGAATATGAGTCGGATCATCAGCTTTATCCTGAACGCCTGATGTACGGTTCAGAAACTTTTCCGCTGCAAGCCTGGGAAAACTGGGAGATGGTGAAAAGGCACAAATATGTGCTGGGCGATTTTGTATGGACCGGCATGGACTATATCGGCGAATCGGGAATTGGACACAATCGCCTGGTGGATGAAAATTCCAGAATGCGTTCTTTCCTGAGAGATTGGCCCTGGTACATAAGCTGGTGTGGAGATATTGATATTCTGGGCAATCAAAAGCCGCAATCTTACTACCGGGACATCCTCTGGGGGGAAAGCAGGCTGGAGATGATGGTTGTCAGACCGGTGCCGGAAGGAATGAGGTCTGTAGTCAGTATGTGGGGATGGCATGATGAATTGAACTCCTGGAACTGGGAAGGCTTTGAAGGCAAACCGATCAAAGTAAAAGTATATACTTCTTATCCGGAAGTGAAGCTGGAACTGAACGGAGAAACTATTGGGACCAAGACCCTTGATTCCACGGATCGCTACATCGCAGAATTTGAATTGCCCTATGCAGCAGGTGAGTTGAAAGCCACTGCCATTCAAAGCGGAAACGAGATGGAGACCAAAACGCTGCTTACTACCGGGAATGCCACTCAACTGCTTCTTGAAGCGGAGAGTGATCAGATTCCCGCTAAGAGAAACTCGCTGGTTTACATTAATGTAAGCTCCCTGGATGCGGAGGGTCTGCCAGTCCTAAGCCATGAATCAGAGCTTGAAGTGAAAGTCACAGGTCCGGCCACCCTGCAGGCAGCCGGGAATGCAAGTCCTGAACATCAGGGGAGTTTTACCGACGAGGCCTTTCATCTTTTCAGAGGCAAGGGCATGGTGATACTCCGATCGACCGGCGAGCCGGGAGAAATTGTGGTGGATGTTTCAGCCAAGGATCTGAAGGCAGCCAGGCTTGCGCTGAATGCAGAGTAAGCCGATTTTTACAAATCGGAAAATCCCTCATCTATCCACTTCTGGAGCAGATTGATGTTGCATTCGGAGAGCTGCTGGTTAGGGGGCATTTTCGCATAGCCTGACTCATACCTGATGGCCCCCATCAAACTGCCGTTCCCGGCCAGGGCCACCATGTCGTCATAGCCTGCAATCACAATTCCTCCGCTTGCACTGCTGGCGCTGTGACAACCGGTGCAATAGGTTTCCATCATGGGCCAGATTTGTCCTGAAAAGGTGACATTGGACATATCGCAACCATCACTGCAGGCATTGTTCTTCGCTCCCTGTGCTATCCATCGCCTCATCATTTGAATCTGCTCAGAAGTCCATGCATCGTTGGGAGGAGGAGGCATCTGATCATCGCCGTTATCAGTCAGCATTTCCAAAAATTTGCTGTCGTTCGGATCGCCCGGCTTGATTCCTCCGGTCCTTAGAATGGAGGTATAATCGGTGAGGATCACACCTTCTCTGTGTGAATCCTTATCATGACAACCTGATGTTGCACATGAAGACACCACAAGAGGAAGTACATCCTTGTTGAAGTAGACCGTATCCGGGTTGCAGGTACTGACTATCTCATCTTCTTCAGTATCACCCGGACCAGCTATCTCCCGACCCGGGATCTGATACTTGGTACAGGAGAGGATAGTGAGGGCAAAGAAGGCTACAATGATTGGGGTGCACGTGCTGAATATATTTCTCATAGAGCAGTGCTTTAGACTTAGAAACGCAGGTTTTGGCAAAGATTGTTTTTCTCCTCGCTACTTAGCTTCTTTATTTATAATTTGTTCAAATAACGAGCAGGGATTTACTTGATGTCCGGGTCAGATTCTTTGGTCTGGATTGGCTGACCGATTTTACGGAGTATGACAATAAACAGGCTCACGCTTAGCACAAAAGCCAGCGACCAGAGAATGAAATTGGAATCCATGCCAGGTTGATGGATTTTCTCTTCAGTGGAACTAACTTCGACGATCCTAAAATATTCCATGTAATCTCCTTAGTAAGCCTGAGGCTTATGATTTTCTTTGAAAGAGGGTGTATATGTATTCTCTTGTATTGCCCGAAGGCATATGGTAGGTGTAATCGAAAGCTTTTATCAGGGAAAAGTCCTTCCCCAGTTGTTGCTGAAGCATATTCTGATCGTACCGGAATACGGGAAGCCCGCTGCATTTTTCAGCTCCATTCAGGTTGAAGGCTGCAATGATCACATATC